>NZ_NPJZ01000001.1:600000-850000 GCF_002245895.1 Rhodococcus sp. OK302 | reverse complement strand
CCCCCGTAACTTCGGGAGAAGGGGGGCCCTGTTTGGTGACGGAACTTGCTTCCTGAGCTGAGTGGGGCCGCAGAGACCAGTGAGAAGCGACTGTTTACTAAAAACACAGGTCCGTGCGAAGTCGTAAGACGATGTATACGGACTGACGCCTGCCCGGTGCTGGAAGGTTAAGAGGACCGGTTAGTCACTTCGGTGGCGAAGCTGAGAATTTAAGCCCCAGTAAACGGCGGTGGTAACTATAACCATCCTAAGGTAGCGAAATTCCTTGTCGGGTAAGTTCCGACCTGCACGAATGGCGTAACGACTTCTCAGCTGTCTCAACCGTAGACTCGGCGAAATTGCATTACGAGTAAAGATGCTCGTTACGCGCGGCAGGACGAAAAGACCCCGGGACCTTCACTACAGCTTGGTATTGGTGTTCGGTTCGGTTTGTGTAGGATAGGTGGGAGACTGTGAAGCGGTGACGCCAGTTACTGTGGAGTCGCTGTTGAAATACCACTCTGATCGAATTGGACCTCTAACCTCGGACCATGATCTGGTTCAGGGACAGTGCCTGGTGGGTAGTTTAACTGGGGCGGTTGCCTCCCAAAATGTAACGGAGGCGCCCAAAGGTTCCCTCAGCCTGGTTGGCAATCAGGTGTCGAGTGCAAGTGCACAAGGGAGCTTGACTGTGAGACTGACAGGTCGAGCAGGGACGAAAGTCGGGACTAGTGATCCGGCACCGGCAAGTGGAAGCGGTGTCGCTCAACGGATAAAAGGTACCCCGGGGATAACAGGCTGATCTTCCCCAAGAGTCCATATCGACGGGATGGTTTGGCACCTCGATGTCGGCTCGTCGCATCCTGGGGCTGGAGTAGGTCCCAAGGGTTGGGCTGTTCGCCCATTAAAGCGGCACGCGAGCTGGGTTTAGAACGTCGTGAGACAGTTCGGTCTCTATCCGCCGCGCGCGTAAGAAACTTGAGGAAGGCTGTCCCTAGTACGAGAGGACCGGGACGGACGAACCTCTGGTGTGCCAGTTGTTCCGCCAGGAGCACTGCTGGTTAGCTACGTTCGGAAGGGATAACCGCTGAAAGCATCTAAGCGGGAAGCCTGTTCCAAGATGAGGTTTCTCACCCCTTGAAGGGGGTAAGGCCCCCGGCAGACCACCGGGTTGATAGGCCAGAACTGGAAGTCCGGTAACGGATGTAGGTGACTGGTACTAATAGGCCGAGGACTTACCACAAAGAAGCTACGCGTCCACTGTGCGGTATCTGAAACAACACACAGATACCTTGAGAAACTTGTTTTCTCCATCCTCCAACACCATCAGTTTTGGTGTTGACGGGTGGTGGAACCGAGTGTCCAGGGTTGGTTACTGTGACAGTTTCATAGAGTTACGGCGGTCATAGCGAAGGGGAAACGCCCGGTCCCATTCCGAACCCGGAAGCTAAGCCCTTCAGCGCCGATGGTACTGCACTCGACAGGGTGTGGGAGAGTAGGACACCGCCGAACACAATTTACGAGAAGACCCCCAACCTGATGGTTGGGGGGCTTTTTCGTGTTCCGGAACGATTTCAACGATTTCGGAGAGCCGGTCAGGTCCTGGTCTCCGGCCGGCACGGGTGTTCCGAAGTGATATCGTTCCCCCAATTTCGTGTTGAACGGCCCCGTCGTGGCTAGGCTCAGAGCAGGTGCCCCACGCGCATGTGTGCGGTACCCCTCAATTGTGCATGTGTCACGACTACGGAGGCCTCGATGAGCGATATTCTCGACCGCACGAAGATTTATGTCGACGGAGCCTGGATCGAATCGACAGGAACCGGCAGGATCGACGTACTCAATCCGGCGACGGAAGAACTTATTGCGACGGTCGCTGAGGGCACTTCCGAAGATGTCGATGTTGCTGCGGCGGCAGCTCGGGCGGCGTTTCCGTCTTGGTCTGCGTTGACCGGTCCCGAGCGCGCCGAGTATTTGTCCAAGGCCGCTGGTGTTATTGCTGAACGTATCGACGATCTTGCTGCCTTGGTATCGGAAGATATGGGTATGCCGATCGGCTTTGCCAAGCCGGTGCAGATCGGCATGCCACTGGCGAATCTGAACGCATTTGCGGAGTTGGCACGTACCTACGATTTTGATGCCCACGAAGTTGGCAACTCGCTGATTGTCCGGGAGCCCGTGGGGGTTGTCGGTGCGATTACACCCTGGAATTTCCCGCTTCATCAGGTTGTGTTGAAGGTGGGCGGGGCGTTGGCCGCCGGCTGCACAGTGGTTCTCAAACCCACTGAGGTTGCGCCACTTATCTCGTACGCGCTCGCCGACATCTTCGATGAAATCGGTTTGCCGGCAGGTGTCTTCAACCTGGTCAGCGGATACGGTCCCGTTGTGGGTGAGGCAATCGCCGGGCACCCCGAGGTCGATATGGTCTCGTTCACCGGGTCGACGCGCGCCGGCAAGCGTGTAGCCATCGTGGCTGCGGACACCATCAAGAAGGTGTCCCTTGAATTGGGTGGAAAATCCGCGAACGTGATTCTCGACGACGCCGATCTGGAAAAGGCTGTCACCGACGGCGTCGCAAAGTGCTTCCTTAATTCAGGGCAGACCTGTTCGGCTCTGACTCGTATGTTGGTTCCCGCGGAGAAGATGGATGAGGCGGCAGCCATTGCCGCTGCCGTCGCAGCGCATTTCCAGATTGGTGATCCGACACAGCCGACATCGGTACTCGGGCCGTTGGTCAATGCGAATCAGCTCGGGCGAGTTCGTGGATATATCGAGAAGGGTGTGGCCGAGGGTGCCACCGCTGTTGTGGACGGGCGTGAAACCGGTTTGGAGAGTGGATACTTCGTCGGCCCGACGGTTTTCTCCAACGTGACGGAGGATATGACGATCGCTCGCGAGGAAATCTTTGGACCGGTGCTCTCGATCATGGGATACAAGGATGAAGCTGACGCGGTCCGAATCGCTAACGGGACAGAATACGGTTTGGCGGGCGGCGTCTGGTCGGGTGATCCCGATCGCGCGGACCGCGTCGCACGTCAGCTGAGGGCTGGGCAGGTCGAGGTCAACGGCGGCGCGTTCAATACGAATGCTCCGTTCGGTGGTTACAAGCAGTCGGGTGTCGGACGTGAAGCCGGCACATTCGGACTGGAAGAGTTCCTCGAGATCAAGGCAATTCAGCGGTAGACAATGGAAAATGGCGATGCGTCCGTACTAGCTACGGGCGCATCGCCATTGCTATGTCTGGATCAGGGCGTGCGGTCCAAGACCGCACGCGTCTCGACATAATTGAAGAGTCTGGAGAGTCGGCATAGAACAACAGAATCGAGATGCGAACATTCAGTGCGCTGGAAACGGTGCACTGAATGCTCTTGTGGCAGTTGTGGTTTGGAGCCGACTCGCTCGACGGTGGTGGTACCTGCTGGCTCCTACCCGACGAGGTGCTTGATCACGGGCCTAGCAGGAATAACATGGCGAACTGGCCTACATACCACCTCGAGGAACCGGCGTTCAGAGGCTACAGTTCGACCTTCAGTTCGGTCGCGGATTGTGCCCCAGGCGGTTGCGCAGAATGTACTTCTGAATCTTCCCGGTTCCCGTCTTCGGCAACGGTCCGAAGATCACCCGTTTCGGTGTTTTGAAGCCAGGCAGTATCTTTCGGGCGAATGCGATTAACTCCTGCTCAGTGAGTCTAGATCCGTCGACGACAGATGCGTACGCGACGGGCACCTCGCCCCAGCGTTCGTGTGATTCTGCGACGACGGCACATTCGAGTACGTCGGCGTGGCGTTCGAGCACCTGCTCCACTTCCACCGAGGCAATGTTCTCGCCACCCGAGATAATCACGTCCTTGGAGCGATCTCGCAGTTCGATGTAGTTGTCGGGGTGTTGAACTCCGAGATCACCGGTTCGAAACCAGCCGGATCCGAACGATTGACGCGTCGCTTCAGCATCGAGGTAGTAGCCCAGTGCCACTGTGTTTCCGTGTACGGCAATTTCGCCTGTCGTCGTTCCGTCAGCGGGAACGTCGGAGCCGTTTTCGTCCAGAACACGCAGGGGCGTACCTGCGATGTTGCAGTTGCCTTGTCGGGCCTTGAATCGTGCCTGTTCCTCCATGCCCAATGACGAATACTCGGAGGGGAACTCACAGATCGCCGACGGTCCGAATGTTTCGGTCAGCCCGTACAGATGGGTGATGTCGAAGCCGAGATTGCCGAGTTGTGCGAGCAGTGTCGGCGATGGCGGTGCACCACCGGTGCCTACACGCAGAAGTTTGTCGACAGAATGCGCAGCAGGGTGCGAGGCAAGGTCGATCAATACGGTTGGGGCAGCATTGAAACTGGTTATACCCTCAGTGTCGATGAGTTCCCAGATGCGTCCGGCGTCGACCTTGGGGAGGCACACGTGTGTGCCTCCGGCAGCGGTGACGGCCCAGGTGAACGCCCACCCGTTGCAGTGGAACATCGGTAGTACCCAGAGGTGAGCGGTGTCCGTATCGAGTTTGCTGTGAAAGGCCATTGCCATTGCCTGGAGGTAGGCACCCCGATGGTGGTACATCACGCCTTTGGGTCGCCCGGTCGTCCCTGAGGTGTAATTCAGTGCGATCATTGAGTATTCGTCCGCAACCGGAATTTCCAGTTCTTCCGCGTCGATCAGGCGTTTCTCGTACGTTTCTGAATCGAGTGAGAATTCCACTGCCAACTGTTCGGCGAGTTGGTCGAGCGATGTGTCGTACAGGAGGACTGTCGCGCCGGAGTGCTCGATGATGTGCTGGAGTTCGGGGGCCGTCAGTCGTGTATTCAGTGCTACCAGTACAGCTCCCGCCATCGCGGTTCCGTAGTGGGCGTCGAGAAGCATGCGGCTGTTCGGGGCGAGTACTGCGACGCGGTCTCCTGGCTTGACATCGAGTGAAGCCAGGAGGCCGGCGAGGCGCCGGCTGCGCGCCAACCACTGTCGGTAGGTGATTCGGATGTCTCCGTCGACGACAGCGATCCTGTCGGGGAAGAACGTGGCAGAACGCCGTAGGAACGACCCTGGAGTGAGTTGTTCTGTTGTCGCGGGGGCATGGATCGGACGTGCGTGCATCGTGCGGTCTTCCTTCTCGGATCGCTTCCGAAGTTCGATCGATCTATCGAATAGAAAGTGGTGCAACGGTTTCCGCATCAGATGCGGATGAGGTGCGCGATCCGCCGTACGTCGCGGTTCGAATGCTGAACAAGGTGACGATGCCGACCAAGCAGGAGCCGAGAAGGAAATACGCGGGAGAAAGGGAATTTCCGGTGCGATCGATCAGCCAAGTAGCAATGTACGCGGCGGTTCCACCGGTAGCGATGGTCGCGAGGTTGAAACCGAGTGCGACGCCGGTGAGCCTGACTCGGGACTTGAAGAGCGACGGGAAGAGTGGTGCAGTTGCGACCTGGATGAGTGGAGTGCCGAGCGCGAAGACGAAGAACGCCAGACCGGCAACGGCGAGTCCATGGCCGTTCATCAGTGACATGGCGGGATAGGCGAGGATACCGGATCCGATCAAGCCGGCTGCAGCGACGGGGACGCTGCCGAACCTGTCAACGAGGAGTCCGGCGACGGGCATGAGTAGAGCGATGAGGACGATGATGAGTGCCGTCATCCAGGTGACTTGCGTTCTGTCGTAACCACCTTGGCGGACAAGATGGATGGCGACGTAGGTGAGCACCATGTATCCCGTGGCATTCTGTGCTACTCCCAGCCCGAAGACCTGTAGGACTTGCTTGGGGTGAGTGCGGAGCAGTTCTGTGAGAGGCGCCTTTGCGACATCGACTGTTGTTGTGGAGTCAGTGAATTGGGGAGTGTCTTCGATTCGGGTACGGGTCCACAGGCAGAACAGGAGAAGTGGCACACCCAGCAAGAATGGGATTCGCCATCCCCAGCTGGACATTTGGGCATCTGTGGTGAGTGCGGAGACCGTGCCGACGGCGATCGCGGCGAGTGCGAATCCGGAGTTGCTGCCGAGTGCGACGAACGAAGCCCCGAGGCCCTTGCGCTTTGGGCCGACCGTTTCGTACACGTATGTCAGTGCGCCGCCTAGCTCTCCGCCGGCTGAGAATCCCTGCACCAGTCGCGCAACGACAAGCAGAATCGGTGCGAGAATGCCTACCGACTCGTAGACCGGCAGAAATGCCATGAGTAGGCTGCCCGCGCCCATCAGCAGGACTGACAACAGGAGCGCACGTTTCCGTCCGTGTCTGTCGCCAAGGCGGCCGAAGAAGATTCCGCCGATGGGTCGCATGAGGTATGCGGACGCGAATACTGCGAGGCTGGCGAGTAGCGAGGCGGTTGGATCTCCGCCGGGGAAGAACAGGGGACTCACGACTACCGCCAGGTAGGCGTAGACGGTGAGGTCGTAGTACTCGACGATGGTTCCGACTGCGGCGGCGAGAACTCCGCGGCGCCTGGTTTGGTCGAGGGCTCGGGTGTCGGCCTGGGAATTCGTGTGACTTTCCACGAACGTCTCATTTCTATGAGGAAGTGTGAAGGAGAACGTGCGCTCCCCACGAAGTGGGAGTGATCACAGCTCGGAGCGCTTTTCACACCATAACCGCTCGGGCCCTAAATCTGTACATGTTTAGTCGAGTTGGTTGAAATATCCCGCGGAATCGTCACAGTTGCCAGTGCACCGGCTCGGAAATGATGTGTGCGAGGCGCTTGCGGTAGTACTTCGCGGTGTCGTGGACGAAGGCCTCCATTGCATCTCCGGCAGCAGATGCGTTTCGGGAACGCATGGCGTTGAGTACGAGTTGCTGTGCCTCGACGGCGGCGATGCGGGTGACTTCCGGATGTCGTGACGGCTCGGCGTCGCGCACGAGGAGAAGTAGTGTCTCCATGAGAATGCGAAGGACGGGGTTCCCGGACGCCGTGTAGATGATCGTGTGAAACAGTGCGTTCTTCTCGATGAAATTGTCGTAGTCATCGGGACGCGTGCGCATGGTGTCGAGCGCTGACTGCAAATCGTCGAGTTGCTCTTCTGTAATTCGAGGCGTGGCAAGCTGTGCGACCACTGGTTCCAGGGTCAGGCGCGTATCGATGACGTCGCTGAGATTTGCCCCCTCTAGCTGCAGGAACAGCTTCATGGTGTTTCCCAGTGCTTCGAACTGCGGCCGACATGCGACGGGGCCTCCTCCGATGCCGGCGCGGATAGTGACCAGGCCTCGACTTTCGAGGAGGCGGAGTGCTTCACGTACGGACGTGCGTGCAACACCGTATTCGGCAACCATCTCCTTCTCGGTAGGCAGCCTGTCCCCGACCTCGATGTCTCCTCCGAGGATCTTGTCGGCGATTTGGTTGGCAATGCGCTCCGATATTTTCGGTACCCGACTCGGTGCGCTACGGGCGATGTCCTGCGTCATTGTTTCCCCGGTGTTCTCGTCGACAGTTCGATGTGTAGCCGTTATGCGTACAAACCCTACCTAGATTCGAAAGTGACTTGAGTTAAATCTGTACATATTTAGCAAAATCAGCTACTTTGGGCAACGTTCCTTGTATCGACGTACTGCTTCACGGAGGTAAAGATGTGGCCGACCCGCCCACCGACGCCCGAACTGGCCCAGCGCTACCGCGAGTCGGGACACTGGCGGGGCCGGACGGTCGGGCATTACTTGACTCGCGCAGCCGCGCTCTACCCGGATTCTGTGGCGGTAATCGACGACGATGTGCAGTTGACCTTCGCCGACGTCGACCGTGACGCAACCATCCTTGCGGCAGCGTTGCACGACGCGGGTATTGGTGCTGAGGATGTGGTTTCGTTCCAACTCCCGAACAGGGCAGAAGCCGTAGTTGTCTATCAAGCGATCATGAAAGTCGGCGCAGTCGCCAACCCCATCGTTCCGATCTATCGAGGGCGTGAGCTGCGGTTCATTCTTGGGCAGGCGCGAGTATCCGTTGTCTTCATACCCGCGTCGTACCGAGGATTCGACTATGCCGCGATGTACACGCGACTGCTCGGTGACTTGCCGCATCTGAAGAAAGTCGTTGTCCTCGGCAACCCTGAGGTAAGCAATGCCGACGAGCGGATGACGACCTGGACGGACTTCCTGCGCGGATCCTCGGCGGAGGCTGCGAAAGTGATTGCCGCACTCCCTGAGCCGGATCCTGATCAGGTCGCCGTCCTGCTTTACACCTCGGGTACGACTGCGGATCCGAAAGGCGCCTTGCATAGCCACAACACGATCGTGTTCGAAAACCATTCGATGATTGAGTTGTTCGATCTCAATGAGAAGGATGTCATCTTCAATCCGTCGCCGGTCACCCATGTGACAGGTGTGAATTGTGCGCTGACACTGCCCTTTCTGTTGGGAGCGCCCGTAGTGCTGCAGGATCAATGGGATCCCGAAGAGGCGCTGTCAAAGATCACTCGCTACGGCGCCAGTTTCATGATCTTCTCGACTCCGTTCCTTCAGGGGTTGGTCGAAGCCTCCGTTGCGGCGGACCTTCCCACTCCGTCGATCAGATATATCGTGTGCGGTGGTGCTGACATCCCAGACGAGTTGACACGTAGTGCGACGGATCGTCTCGGTACCGTCGTTCGTATGTACGGCGCCACGGAAGGCCCATCCGTGACGTCCGGAAATCGCTGGGATACACAACAATTGCGGACCCGCACCGACGGTCGTATTCTCGCACCTACAGAAGTTTTGATCGTCGACGGCTCCGAACTTTCCGCGGCGGCAGGTTCGGTTGGTGAGGTGTTGTGGCGGGGCCCCGACACGTTCCTGGGGTACCTCGATTCTTCGCTCAACGCTGCAGCGTTCACTGCTGACGGCTTCTTCCGAACTGGTGACTTGGCGCGCTTCGACGAGACGGGTGCAATCCACATCGAGGGTCGGATCAAGGACATTATCAATCGATCCGGAGAGAAGATCAGCACTCACGAGGTGGAGAACCTACTCAGTGAGCATCCCTCCGTCAGGGAAGTTGCTGTAGTAGCTGGGCCGGATGCGACAACCGGAGAACGTGGTTGTGCATTTGTCGTCACCCATGACGGCAAGGATCTGACTCTTGGTGAGGTTTACGAGTTCTTGTCCAATCGCGAGGTAGCCAAACAGAAGATCCCCGAGAGCGTATTTGTCGTTGAGGTGCTGCCGAAAACAGCAAGCGGCAAAATTCAGAAATTCGCGCTGCGCGACTGGACTCGTGATCGAAGTGTAGTTCCGCCGCAGATGGTCGACGTGATTGTCCATTCGGCGTATGAGAAGTGAGGGCTTCATGACAGAGAATATTGTTGTCTCCCAACCGGAGCCGGGCATTGCAGTGGTCGAGTTGGCGCGCGGCAAGGTCAACGCGATCGATCATCGAATGTATGGCGAGATTGCTGATGTCTTCGACGGATTGTCGGACGAATCGACAGTGAAAGCTGTTGTCCTGACAGGACGCGGTCACGTGTTCTGCGCCGGCAACGACCTGAATGACTTTCGTAGCATGGACTCCACGAGTGGCGAAATGCAGATGCGCAATGTTCGACGAGCGATGTTCAACCTCATCGATTGCTCGGTTCCGGTCATTGCTGCCGTCAACGGACCCGCGCTCGGCAGCGGGTTCGGTCTGACTGCATCTTGCGACCTGGTAGTCGCTTCGGTGAAGGCGACCTTCGGGCTTCCGGAGATGAATGTCGGCGTGCTGGGTGGTGGGCGATTCACAGCCCGCATGCTGCCAGAACAGGCGATGCGCCGGATGTTCTTCACCGCGGAAGCCGTCGACGCCCACACCTTGGAACGGTGGGGAGCGCCGATCGAGGTGGTGGAACACGAGGCTCTGATGGAAACCGCGATGGACCGCGCACGGTCTGTCGCGTCGAAGAGTCGTTACGCACTGACTCTGGCAAAAAAATCGTTGAACGGTTGCGAGGGTATGGATCTCAAACGTGGCTATGAGCTGGAACAGAATTTCACCGTCCGGCTATCCGAGCATCCGGATTCCAAGGTTGCAGTCGAGGCGCGGATGGCTGCGCTGACGAATGGGAAGAAACCATGAGTATGGCAACAAGTGAACTCGCTGTGCATCACGACTTGGATGCATTCAGTGACCACGTCAGGGCCTGGCTTGCGGAGCGTCTGGACCGGCACTTGCCGGCAGACGGGACACATAGCCACTCGGACGAGGAACGCTCGTACGCAATTTTTCACAACCGCACCGAAGATGAGGAGCGCGAGCTGCTTGACCGTGGTCGCGCGTGGCAGGCTGAGCGCGTCGACGCCGGTGTCGGTGCGATTACCTGGGGCCCGGAATGGGGCGGACCAGGACTGACAGCCTCTCATGAACGCATCTACGTGGAACTCGAAGGTCAGTTCCGGGCACCGGATCGACACGAAAACATTCTGGTAACGGTGGAACTGATAGCACCGACCATTCATCTCCTAGGTACCGAGGAGCAGAAGAAACGGTTTGTGCCGACGTTTCTGCGCACGGATGAACTGTGTTGCCAACTGTTTTCGGAGCCTGGAGCGGGTTCCGACTTGGCCTCGCTCTCGACCCGCGCAGTGCGTACCGATAGCGGATGGCGAATCACCGGCCAGAAGGTGTGGACTTCGGGCGCACAATTCTCGGAATGGGGACTGCTGATTGCTCGTAGTGACACCGAAGTCCCGAAACATCGTGGCATGACGGCTTTTTTGGTTCCCATGGATGCTCCCGGAGTAGAAGTTCGACCGATCCGTCAGATGTCGGGCGGTTCCACATTCAACGAGGTATTCCTCTCCGACGTTGAATTGCCGGATTCGTTGCGTCTCGGTGAGGTCGGCGATGGTTGGAATGTCACGTTGACGACTCTGGGTTTCGAACGTAGTTCCAGTGGAGGGATCGTATCTGCCGGCGGAAATGCCGCCGACCTGATCGCGCTCGCAAAGCAACTCGGAATTGCCGACGACCCTCTGGTGCGACAAACTCTCGCGGATGTCGTCATACACGAACGGGTCACGGCGATATTCAACGCCCGATACGCGGAACGCGAGCTGGCAGGCCATGTTCCCGGTATTGAGGGTTCTATCGCGAAGCTCGTGTGGACGCAGAATCTCAAACGGATCGGCGACGCGGCGGCGAAGTTCTTGGGACCTCGCATCCTTGCCGATACGGGCGCTCCGAATACCTATGCCTGGACCGAGCATGTGTTGGGCGCACCGGGCTACAGAATCGCCGGTGGATCCGATGAGATTCAGCGAAACATTATCGGCGAACGTGGCCTCGGCCTGCCAAGAGACTCCCGATAGGAGCACAGGATGGTCCTCGAACTGACTCAGGAACAAGAACAACTGCGCGACAGTGTGCGTGCATTTCTTGCAAAGAATATGGAAGACGAAAAGGCACAGTGGCTCGGTCTCACTGAGCTTGGTCTCACTGAGATTCCATTTCCCGAGCGCTTTGGTGGCGCCGGGTTCACGCTTAAAGACACCGCGGTGGTGATGCACGAGCTGGGACGCACGATCGCGAATGTTCCGTACTTCTCATCCGTGTGCCTTGCCGGATTCACGCTATCGGAATGCTGTACGGATGCGGGACGCGCTGCCTATCTGCCCGCTATTGCCTCAGGTGAATGTAAGGCTGCGCTGGTAACCGGATTCCCCTTCACCGATACCGCGATCACAGCCACTAAAACTGATGATGGTCGATTGAATCTCATTGGAACACAAGACTTTGCGGTTGATGGAGCCACAGCCGACCTATTTGTCGTAGTCGCACACGGGGTGAACGGCCTGGAACTAGCGGTGATTGGGGCAGATGCACGAGGCCTCATCTGCACGCCGCTGGAGTCTCTCGATCCCAGTCGTCCGCTGACCAGAATCACGTTCGACAATGCGCTCGGACAGGCGGTGGGTGGCGCGGACTTGCACGTGACATTGCCACGCGCACAGGCCTTAGCGCTCGTAGCGTTGGCATCTGAGCAGGTCGGCGCCGCCGAGGCATGCCTCGACATGTCAGTGGAGTATGCGAAGGTTCGTGAGCAGTTCGGCCGCCCGATCGGGTCGTTCCAGTCGATCAAACACCGCCTCGCAGACATGTTGGTGTCGCTCGAACTGGCGAAGGCGGCAGTCTTGGATGCCGCGAACGCTGACGAAAGATCTACTGATGAACTGACCATCGCGGCAAGCATCGCGCGGGTGATGGCGTCTGATGCTTTCACGTATGCGGCGGAGGAATCCATACAGATCCATGGTGGTCTCGGATTCACATGGGAGCACCCCTTGCACCGGTACTTTCGACGCGCCATGAGCGACGCATTGCTGTTCGGCAACTGCGAGGTGCATCGCGAGGTAATTGCTCGTTCTGTCGTGTAATTTGCTGGAATGTGTCAGGCACTCTCGCTCCCTGTGGCCTCGCGTCATCAGCGGACGTTGACCGCGCACGGGCAACGCTGAAAGATTCTTTTCGGCAAGTGTCGATCTACGACTCGCCCGTTCGACGTGTAGACAGAGGGACCGAATGAGCGGGCCCCAGACGCAAGGAGGACCCCATGAAGTACATGCTGATCATGCGTTCCACGGACCAGGCCATCGAAGCTGCTCAGGACATGGATTTCGACGCGATTATCACGGCGATGGGCCAGTACAACGAGACCCTGATCAAGGCGGGTGTTCTCTTGGCCGGTGAGGGTCTGGCGATGGAAGAGGGATTCATCGTCGATTTCGATGCCGATCCCCCGCTTGTTTCAGACGGGCCGTACGGAGAGACGAAGGAGTTGTTCTCGGGCTTCTGGATCATTCAGACCTCGACCAAGGACGAGGCTCTGGAGTGGGCGAAGCGTTGTCCGCTGGGTCCGGGTTCCAAGCTCGAGGTTCGCCGGGTGTCGGAGATGGAGGAATTCGATCAGAACAACGAGTACGTCCAGAAGGAGGCCGGCTGGCGTGACGAGTTGGGTACCGATCGCCCGGTCACGAGCTGAGTCATGTCTGACGGAGCGGTACGGGCTGCAGTCGAGGCGGTCTGGCGCATTGAATCCGCGAAGATCATCGCTACGCTCACCCGTACCGTCGGGGATCTGGATCTCGCGGAAGATCTTGCGGGGCAGGCGCTTCTCGAGGCAATGGAGCAGTGGCCTGTCTCGGGCGTTCCTCGTAACCCGGCGGCGTGGTTGACCTCCGTCGCTATCCGACGCGCAATTGACGGGTGGCGACGACGGGAACGCCTCGACGAGCGTTACGCGTATTTCGCGCGTGAACTCGAGAACGATGCGAGTCGGTTCGACGACGTCACGTGGGATCCTGACCGCATCGACGATGATGTGCTTCGTTTGATGTTCATTGCCTGCCATCCGGTGTTGAATCGAAAAGCTCAGGTGGCGTTGACGCTTCGGGTTGTGGGTGGGTTGACCACCGATGAGATCAGTAAGGCGTTCCTGACGCCGAAGGCTACGACGGCGCAGCGAATCGTGCGAGCCAAGAAGACGCTCACCGCAGCCAAAGTGGTATTCGAGGTGCCTCCGCGGGAAGAGTTTTCGAGCAGACTCGGCGCTGTTCTCGGTGTGCTGTACCTGATTTTCAACGAGGGGTACGCGGCGAGTTCGGGCACAGAGTGGATGCGTACCGATCTGAGCAGCGAGGCCTTGAGGCTCGCACGCATTCTTGCGGAACTTGTTCCGCAAGAGGCGGAAGCGCACGGTCTGGTGGCATTGATGGAGCTTTCGGCGTCGAGGTTCGGAGCCCGAACAACACCTACCGGGGAGCCAATTCTCCTGGCAGATCAGGATCGCACCCGCTGGGGTCGTACTCAGATCACTCGCGGGCTAGCAGCTTTGGCACGAGCTGACGAGGTGGGTCGAGGTCGAGGACCGTACGGATTGCAGGCCGGTATTGCGCAATGCCATGCACAGGCAGCAACTTTCGAGGAGACCGATTGGAAGAAGATCGTCCTGCTCTACGAAGCGCTCCGGCAACTTGCACCGTCGCCGGTGGTTGATCTCAACCATGCCGCCGCTGTGTCCATGGCGTACGGCCCGGCGCCGGCGCTCGAGTTCGTCGACAAGCTTGTTGCAGCAGGCGAACTCGCCGGCTATCACTTGCTGCCGAGTGTGCGGGGTGAACTGCTGGGAAGGCTCGGGCGAAACGAGGAAGCTCGAGCCGAACTGCTCGAGGCTGCTCGTCTGGCAGGCAATGAACGTGAGCGAGCAGTACTCATCGCGAAGGCGGAGTCACTTTCATGACCTAAATGTTGTCGCTCTGGTCGTAATTGCCGGTGCGCTCACGATCATGTCTGCGTAGGGCGTGTGTCTGTTCCGAACTACTTCACGGCGAGGACGTGGAACATGGTGTGCTGCCCACCCTCTGGGTTGAAGTTGTCATCGGCGGACAGCACCAGGGTCCGGGTGCCGTCGGAAAGCGTTGGACCCCAGGTAATGCCCTCGACGTTGTCGGGGTTGGCGCCGGTATCCGAGAAATCGAACAGCAGTTTCTTGCGCATCGGAGTTTCTGTCCCGTCGAGTTTTTCCTTGCCGATGACTGTTGTCGCGCCTTCGGTGGAGGCCCAGTAGATCTGCACCTCACTGCCCTTCCCCGGTACCGCCCCGCGTTCGATGACGAGATACTCGTTGTTGTCGACGGCCAGTATTTCGGTAACGCCGCGGTCGGCCTTCAGCGTAAAGCCGGTGGGGCTGACCATGTCCGGATATGTACCACTGATCGGTTCGACCGCGTAGATGTACTCGTCGACAACGTCGCCGCCCGCACTGTCGAACATGATTACCCGGGAATCGGTTCCGTTGGTGGGAGAGGGAATCTGGCCATCCTGAACCAGCGAGTTCTCGGTGACGGCGACAATCTTCGAGCCATCCGGTGAGAACGTCAATCCTTCCAACGCAAGGTTGTTGCGGACACCGGTCACCTGGACGCCACTGGCGTCGGCCGCCGGAAGATATTGCGACGATAGTGCATAGTCACGAACGAACTCACCCTGCGCGGTCGCCCGGCGAACGAGCGGTGCGATCAACTTCGACGCGTCGCCTTCGCTGGTGTAAACGATGTCGGTGCTGTCGTGCACACGGCGAATCGACTCCGGATCGACGCCCTTCTTCGGATACGGTTCGCCACCCTGGTCCGCGATGGGCGTCATTCCTGTCACAACCGGTGCGTCCGTGGCGAAGCGGCCGTCAGGACCGAGTGTGAGCTCGAGTGTGTAGAAGCGTGCGGGCCCCTTCTCTGCCCTGTCGTCGCTGATGGCCCAATAGCGTCCGGTGGCGTCGTCGTAGTCGATACCCGAGATCCCGCCGAGTGGCACACCGAACGGAGTCAGACCGTCGGTAACTTGCATGGAGTCAAGGTGAGTGACCGTGAAACCTTCATTGTCAGACAATGTTTCAGTGTTTGAGCACGCTCCGAGCACTAGGAGCAGTGGGATTGCGCCGAGAATATGGCGAGATCGTTGTTGCATGCGGCGACCGTAGAGGCGGAATATTAACGAAACTTGACCACTGCACTACGGATCAGCAAGGTTCCGCGCCCCGAGCGTTCACATGCGTGTGTGCTTCATGAAATCCACTGGTCCGGATTTGTTCGAGCAGCATCAACAACCTGGTCGATTGTGGAGATCGTGAGGGCGGGCTGTTCGGTCTGGACGTAATGGCCTGCGTTTGTGTTCAGATCGATCCTTGCATGCAGCCGTTCGGCCAGCGCATTCTGACCTGCAAGGTGGGCGGCGAAGATAACCTGACCGAAGTCTGCTGGGATACCTAGCGGCAATTCGCCTGCAGCAGCAATGGGTTCAAGGTCATAAGGCTGGTCCGATGTGAGGATGGCTGCCGGCATGGGTAGAGGATCACCGGCGTCCCGCATTGACTGGAAGCTGGGTTCGAAGTTGCTTTTCTCCTGGTTGTACGGCTCGAGGTCCGGTGAGTAATTACTGTTGAGCGTGAGCCACCACTCCTGCTCTTGCGGGGTGAGACCGTCGTAGAGCAGTTCGGTGAGGGTGTCGACGAGAACCAGTCCGTCGACGCCTGTTGGATAGGTATCGGCGTAAAGGCGGGCGATTAGCCCTCCCCAGGAATGCGCGACCAAAACAATCGGACCCGGGATCTCGGCTGCGCTCAGAAGGGCATGAAGGTCCCGCACCCCGTCGGCTGCGGTGGTGGGTTGAGGAACGGGGGTAGAGCGACTGGCCTCCACGTGTTCTCCCGTGATCGTCACTGTCCCGGGGCGGTCATAGGCGCACACACGCGTCGTCTCGGATACGCCGGAAAAGACTGGCGGGCCGGACTGTTCCGGGGTTGCCACACTCTGCCAGATATCGCTTCGGTCGGTCCGACCGGAGACGAGTACGACGGTGGGCGATCCTGACCCCTGGCACGTCAGATACATGGCGCGGCCTCCGCCGATGTCCACGAGACCAGAGAAGTCGGCACTGATTACAGTACTTGGCGTCGGGGCGCTCGAGCATCCGGTTGAAACCATTGCTGTGCATGCGAATAGAGCTATCGCGAGCCGTGATCCAGCCTTCATGATGTCCGTCTCCTCGTGAGCGGGGCAGCGACGCGGCCGGAGTCTGGCCGCGAAGTCGCCTGTTCGAGTAGTACCCCGATCGCGGTGGCGGTATCCGTGAATCTTGCCGATAAGTTAATCGCATTGTGGCGCATCATGATCAGATTCTCGAAACACTCTCGGGAGTAGCGGAGTTGATCACAAGCGGCACCACCTTGTCTGCGTGCCTCTCCTGGATCATGTAGCGGACCCATCGAATCACGTGGCAGTGCTCATAGAGATCGGAATGACCTACGTGAGCTGACGATGTGCTTGCCGTCGGGCACAACCGAAGCCGTCGCCACTCTGGACGATCAGATCTGATTTCCGTGAAGCGCCTCGGAAAGCAATGCATCGCTGGCACTATGAACAAAACGACTGATGAAGGGATGAGATCGTGCCGGGGATTTACCGAGTAGCTGCAGCTGGCGGCGTGTTGTCCGTTGCGCTGGCGCCGGGACGTGAGTATGCCGCGTACCCGGCGTTTCCCCGATGGCGATCGCATTGTGTTCCAGCTGGTGCCGCAATCCTGTCTGCTCCCGGGATGGAAAGACGATCGTGTTCGCCAGTAATCGTGGCGGGACTCCGACAGACCAGATAGCGCAAAATCCTTCCAGGGGCGGCACGTTCATTACCGACTAGTAGCAATCTTTATTCGAAAGGTTTCTCAATTATGCGTATCTACAATATTTCGGGTCGCGCTTGCCTCGGAACAGGCTCGGGCGCTGTTGATATCGAGATTGCGAGCAGCGGGGCGTTCTCAGCGGATGTGCAGAGCCTGTACTCCCGATGGGATGAGTTCACTGCATGGGCGGCAGATTTCGACGGCGCGCCGACGGTCGCAATCGAAGAGTCGGAGCTTGCGAGTCCGGTGCCGTTGCCGCCGCAGATCTTCGCGATCGGCCTGAATTATCGTGACCACGCCGTGGAGTCGGGCTTGGATATCCCTGAAATTCCGGTCGTGTTCGCGAAGTTTCCCGCCTCGGTGGCCGGTCCGTACGATCGGATTCTCTTGCCCCCGGGAGCCGTTGATTTCGAGACGGAACTTGTTGTTGTCATCGGCAAGCCGTCGCAAGGTGTGAGGGCTGCAGATGCATGGAGTCATGTGGCTGGACTGACTGTGGGACAGGATCTTTCGGAGCGCCATGCACAGTGGGCCGGAACTCCGCCGCAACAGTTCAGTTTGGCCAAGTCGTTCCCGGGCTTCAGTCCGATCGGTCCGGTGCTGGTTACGCCCGATGAGTTCGAGAACCCCGACGACCTCCAACTCGGTTGCAGCATAAACGGAGTCGAGATGCAGAAGAGCCGTACCAGCGACATGCTCTTCACGATTCCGGAAGTGATCGAGTATCTCTCTCGGATCGTTCCGCTTCTACCCGGAGATGCCATCTTTACCGGCACGCCGGCCGGGGTCGGTTTCAGCCGTGACCCGAAAGTGCTGCTTGGTCAAGGGGATACATTGACGACGTATGTGGAGGGGATCGGCGAGATGCGGCATACCTTCGGGCTTCGGGGCGAATAGCTACAAATACGGTCGAACCAGGCCGAAGAACGCGGCGCTGAAGATCAAGCCGAGTGTGCCCACGCCCAACCCGACCAGTGCGTCGACAGGTATGGATCTACTGCGCTCCGGCGGTCGTTGACCGATCGCGAACACCCCGGCAGCGATCGCACCGATGCCCAGGACGATGCCCAATCCGAACGCCCAGAAAACGAGTACCGACAGGGCGCCGAGCATCTCTGACCGCTCGCTCCATGTTGCGACACGTTGTGACGGAGTTTGCGGCGGCCATTTCGGCTCCGGGGACAACGTTGCCACGAAACTCTGCGCTCGATCACGAATCGACTGGTCGTTAAGAAGCATTGCGGACTCCACTGAATGAGGTGGTGCGGCGGTCGGTACTGCTCGTCTACCCCGTCTGAGCGGATCTATGCGGCCAGGTTGTCAGCTGGTTTCGGAATTCGGATCCAATTCACAGGGTGATGCCAGGAAAGTGGCATTGGCGGGCGTTGACTGGATTCATGGCCTGAACACGGGCTGCAACGATAGAACTGGCGAGGCGTGGGACGAGTGAAGTGGCCTCGCTGCGATCACGAAGGATTTATCATGAACTACACCAAGAAGGCTCACCCACAGCACCGGCTTGCCCGGATCGCTGTCATCGGGTCGCTGGTGATTCTCCCGGTCGGACTGTTTGCTGCACCGGCATTCGCAGACACTCCGACTGCTGTGGATCACTCGGCGACGCAGGGCACCTATCTCGTCGACGGCAGTCATCACGATGGCGACCGTGACGGCAACCATGGCAATCAGAACTGGAACAATCAAGATCCAGGTCGGTGGAATCAGAACAACCAGTGGAACCAGAACCAGTGGAACAATCAGTGGAACCAGAACCAGGGCAATCAGTTCAACCAGTGGGTTGCACCTAATTCGAATCCGTTCGGCTTCTTCGGAAGCCTGTAACAGCGTCGACTATCCCAGCGGCGTCCGATTGCTCGCGGAAGCAAACCCGAGCCAGGTGTGACGGTTGCCGGCCCAGCACCATCCGACTTTCGGTGCATTCTTGTTGTCACGTCCGTCGCGTCCGGTGCCGTTGCTTATCCACAGCGCTGGGGTGCGGGAATCGAGTGCGCCGTTGGGTTTACGCAGTCGCGAGCCGATGGTCATGAAGCATTTGCCACGTTCGAGGGCGTCGGGGCACTGTAAGAGCCAATGGATTCCCTCAGTGAGGGTCAGCGGTGTGTGCTGGGCTTCGATTATTGCAGGCAGTGCTTCGTCCGGACTCCAGTTTGCCATGTCGTCGCCGCGATCGACTCCTTCGAGGAGGTACAGCGAATTATCCGGCAGCGCACTGTGTTCGGTGGGAAGAAACTGGTCGACGTCAGTCATGTCGGTGACAATGAAGCCTTGCTTGCCGTGAAGGCTGAGCAGTGGTGCCAATACTGATGCGGGAGCGTACTTTTCGTGGATTGTCAGTAGCGCGCCCGGAGTGTGCGTAGATGCTGCGGCGGCGCGTAGGGCTTCGGCAGGGAGGCCGGCGAGTTGGTGAACTCCAAGTTCGATCAGTCGTTCGGCTTGCTGGTCGAGTGGGGGGAGCGTTGAAGGCATCTGTCAATTGTACGGACTCCCGAGAAGGTGGTGCATTCATTGAAATGGATGACCATGATTACAGTGCAAAATTATGGGTATACAAATTGATCGGTATGAAAGTAGATTCATAAATACATGCGATGTATTCGCATCGATTATTCCGACCGGTCATGTATTGATCTAATATTCACGAATGGCATATCTGACTCGCAAGAACAGTATTGCATTGATTTTTGTCGGCGCAGCGTTGGTGGCTTCTTGTTCCGGTGCGAAGGATGCGACGCAGGCAACCTCTTCGGAATCATCTGCGACTACGGTGCCGTCTTCCAATCCTGCTCCGGCCGTTCTCACTCCGGTGACTGCTGCGGCTCTTGCTCGTCCGATACCGGTGACGGCCACCGACGGCAAGGTTCACCTCGCCTATGAACTTTTCCTGACGAATACGCTCCCGCAGCCGGTTAATCTGCGAGGTATCGCGCCGATGGCCGACGGGGCGCCTTTGCAGAGTCCGATTACCGAGAATCTCTTGCCCTGGGTCAAGGTCTTCGGGGCTACGGGACCGACAACAATCCTGGGCCCCGGGCAGTCGGCACTGGCTTGGTTGGATGTGACTGTGCCGTCGCCGGCCGATATCCCCGAGGTGATGCAGCACCGAATATCGTTGCAGGTCACCACCCCGAATCCGCCTCTGCTGCCGGCCGATCTGACGGAGATCGTTGCACGTACGGAGGTGTCCAAGAAGTCTGCGATCACAATCGATCCGCCGTTGAAGGGTGAGAACTGGCTCGACGGTAACGGTTGTTGTTCGGTGACGCCGCACCGCGGCGCAGTCAGCCCTCTCAACGGTCAATTGTTGGCACCCGAGCGGTTTGCCATCGACTATGTTCAATTGACGTCCGACGGGAAGATGTTCAACGGAGATCGGACTTCGGTCAACAGCTATCCGTACTACGGGACGGACGTGTTTGCGGTGGCTGCCGGAAAGATCGTGTCGATTGTGAACGATCTTCCGGAGCAGACGCCGGGTGCCAACCCGACGGGGTTGGCCCTTGAGCAATACGGTGGAAATCATATTGTTCAGGATCTTGGAGACGGTCGATTTGCTTTCTATGCTCATCTGCAAACAGGAAGCGTGCCGTTCAAGGTCGGCGACACTCTGACAGCGGGTCAATCTTTGGGGAAGCTGGGTAACTCCGGAAATACCGATGCTCCCCATCTGCATTTCCACATCATGGACGGGCCGGATCCTTTGGCGTCGAACGGCCTTCCATTCGAGATTCGTTCATTTGATCTCACCAACCAGATCGTGAGTATGGACAACCTCTCCGACGTCACGGACACCGGTGGCGCAGCCCAGTTCGCCACGGGAGTGGCCACTGGTCCTCGCAGCAATCAGATGCCGCTCACGTTGGATGTCATGAAGTACGACGTGGCTGCCGGCTAGTCAGTAGGCTTGTGTAGATGGGAACCGGTAGCCAGAGGTGGCTGGCCCGATCAGCAGTTGCGGCGATGTTCGGTGCCGTCGTCGTTCTGCTTGTCTTCGCCGGCTTGAAGACGTTGATGCTCCTGATCTTGGGTGTCGGAGCCCTGGTCGTGAGTGTGGTGGCGGCCTACTGGTTTCTGACCAGTCGTGGCTTTCTGCGGTGGTTCGCCCTGTGCGTCGGGGTATTGACTCCGATAGTGGTGGTTGTCTTTCTCGTTCGTGCGCACCTACTTTGGGTAGTGCTGGTGACTTTCGGGTTGTTGGTAGTGGCAGCGCTCTGCGCCCGTGCAGCACTCGCGGACAAACCGTCGGATGTTGTTGTCCCGGAACATCCGTCGACGCCTCCCACCCGGCCTTTTCTGGTGATGAATCCGTATTCCGGCGGAGGGAAGGTCGGCAAGTTCGGATTGCGTGAGAAGGCCGAAGCGTTGGGCGCAGAGGTTTTTGTTCTCGATGCGGACAACCCGGTGGATGTGGCGGAACTTGTACGCAAGGCCGTCGATGACGGGGCCGATCTGCTTGGGGTGGCCGGCGGAGACGGAACGCAGGCCCTCGTCGCGGCTGTCGCGGCGGAGCACGGTCTGCCGTTTCTGGTGATCAGTGCAGGGACTCGAAATCATTTTGCAGCCGACCTCGGTCTGGACCTTCAAGATCCGTCTCATTGCCTCGATGCGCTGACCGACGGCACTGACATCTACGTCGATATCGGGACGGTCGGAGGGCGGACGTTTGTCAACAACGCGTCGTTCGGTGCGTATGCGGAGGTGGTGCAGAGTCCGTCGTATCGCGATGCCAAGACCAGCACTGCCTTGCGGATGCTCCCGGACGTACTTACCGGGCAGGACGGCGCGCACCTGATCGCACACGTTGCGGGCAACGTGATCGACTGCCCGCAAGCAGTGCTCGTGAGCAACGGACCCTACGAAACTTCAGACCTGGCAGGTCTCGGTCGTCGCCCGCGATTGGATTTGGGAACACTTGGGGTTGTCGCTCTGTCGGTGACAAATACGCGTCAGGTGATCGGATTGCTTCGCCGCGCGCATCAGCGCGGACTCACGCAGGCAACAACATCCGAGGTAATCGTCGACGCAAACATGCCGTCTATCCCGGTCGGTGTCGACGGAGAAGCATTACTGATGCCGACGCCGGTGCGATGTACGGTTCGGCCGGCTGCACTTCGGGTCCGGGTGCCGCGCCACCGCCCGGGGGTGGCGCGGCCGAAACGAACCTTCGACCTTGTGCGATTGCGCCAACTGGCCAGTTTCAGATCTGTTGACCTAGTTTCTGAGCGCAAGCCCCGTCCGTGAGGGCGGGGTCAGCGAGGTTGCTGTTTCGGTTTCCCTGGAGCGCGGGACGGCTCGCGCTGGTCGCGAACGTACGCAGCAACTTTTTCCAGAGATGCACCACCGGTGGAGGTGACGAAGTAGGACGGGGACCAGAAATGATCACCCCACAGAGCTTGCGTTACTTCGGGAAAGTTCTCACGTCGGACCCACAACGACGTGTTCGTCTTGATCGCCCCGACCAGCTTCGAGAGCGACACCTTCGGCGGATAGTCGACGAGCAGATGCAGATGGTCGTCTTCCCCGTCGGCTTCGACCAGTGTCGTCTCGAACCGTTCACAGACGTCGTGTGTCGTCGCGATCAAGTGTTCACGGACGCGGTCGGTGATCGCCCCGCGTCGGCACTTGGTCACCAACACGACGTGCGCCTGGAGGCTGTAGACCACATGCCGTCCGGTCCTGTATTTCTCCTGGTCAATGCTCATATCTGATATGATAGACCGTATGAGTATCGTGCAGCGCGTCTACCCCGGGGAGGGTGCGCAACTCGATGTGCTGACCATGCACTGCGATCACGCGCGATACGTCTACAACCTGGGGTTGGAGCAGCGTTCGTGGTGGACCCCTTCGCGCCGTCATTTCCGGCAGAAGATTTCGGTCGCCTCGCAGATGCGGGACCTGACCGAAGCCCGGCGTGAATTCGACTGGCTGCGTGCCGGTTCCACCGTCGTGCAGCAGGGCGCGCTTCGGGATTTGGATCGGGCATTCACCAATTTCTTCGCCCGCCGTAGCGGGTTTCCGACATTCAAGAAACGGTCCGGTTCCCGGCAGGGATTCGTGGTGCGTGATCTGGCGGTGCGGCGCATCAACCGGAAATGGGGCGAGATTCAGGTCCCGAAGGCCGGGTGGGTGCGGTTCCGGATTTCCCGGGCCTGGACCGACATTTCTGCTGCGACGTCGGCTCGGATCGCGCTGGCGAACGGTCGGTGGACGGTGAGCCTGACGACGCCGCCGGTACCTCGTCGGGAAGTGTCCACCACAGCGGTGGTGGGGATCGATCGGGGAGTGGCGAACTCGGTCGCCACGAGCGACGGCCGGATGTTTCATGCGCCCGGATTCTCTGCCGGGGAACAAGTTCGGTTCGTGGCCCTGCAACGCCGCTTGTCCCGGCAGCAGAAGGGTTCGGCGAACCGGGAACGCACGAAAGCGACGTTGGGGCGGATGCGGCTGCGACTGGCTGATCGTCGTGGTGACTGGATCGAGCAGACCACGACCGACATTGCCAGCACCTATGCGGCGGCGGCGATCGAGAATTTGCCGATCCGAAACATGACCCGCCGGGCGAAACCGAAACCGGACCCCGACAACGTCGGAGCTTTCCTACCGAACGGTGGGCGGGCGAAGTCCGGTTTGAACCGGGCGATCCTTGCCTCGTGTTGGGGGAAGTTCGCGCAGCGTCTCGACCAGAAGATGTCGGTAGTGACAGTGTCGGCGGCCTACACGTCCCAGGAGTGCTCGAACTGCGGTCATATCTGTCCGGAGAATCGCGAGAGTCAAGCGGTTTTTCGGTGTCGGGGCTGCGGTTTCGAGCATCATGCGGATACGAATGCTGCGATCAATATTCGTGATCGTGGGTTCAGTCTCGAATATCAACCCGGGGGCATTCTGGGGGATCGGGTGTGTCAGTCACGGAGACGTGCCGCACCAACCGTCTCGGTAGCGTGAGCTATTAGGGAATCCTCGTCTGTGAGGGCGGGGAGGATGTCAAGCATAACCTGCCCCGATAATGTGTCACGCTTTGTCAGGTGACGGGATACAGCAGATCACTGATCGGGCTCGCGATTGCTCTTGCAGGTCTGGCCGGGTACGTCGATGCGCTCGGATTCATCGTCCTGAGCGGACAGTTCGTATCCTTCATGAGCGGCAACATGACTCAGATGAGTGTCTCGATTTCCGAGGGTCTATGGTCGGTGGCCCGCGTGCCCGCGGCAGTGATTGTTCTCTTCTTGATCGGTATCGCGCTCGGAACGGTCATTACCCATGTCACCGAACGCTTTTCGATACGAGCCCGCAAGGTGGCGGTCTTGTCGGTGGTGACAACTCTGTTGGTCGTGGGTTCCGTCTTCAGTAGCTTCGACATCACTCCCGGTGCGGTCACCGCGATGGCGTTGGCGATGGGTGTCGTTAACTCGGTATTCCAGCGTGACGGTGAGGTGACGATCGGTGTCACCTATATGACGGGTGCGTTGGTGAAGATGGGCCAGCGACTGACCGGTGCATTTCTCGGTGGACCGCGGTGGGCGTGGCTGCAGCACTTCGGTATGTGTGCGGGGCTGATCGCGGGAGCGATTCTCGGCGCCTTGATGCACCGCTGGATCGGTGTCCATGCGCTCTGGCCGGCAGCGGTAGTTGCTGCCGGCCTGATCGAAGTCGCGTGGCTGGTATCGCCGTCACCCAGTGCCAGGTGAGAGACGCCACATTGCACGTAACCGTTAGTTACATATACTTGGTGTCGGCCGACAGGCTCAGAATTCTCCATCTACATCAGAAAGAGGTGACGCATCATGAGCGTAGTCATCATCTCGTTGTTGGTCGCCGCCGGACTTACCGCACTGGTCGCCAGTGACGGCTCGGGTCTGGACTTCGGAAACCGGCAGCTGAGTCGCCGTATGCGGACCCGCTAGCGCTCACGCAAGTACGCGCCGCATCAGGGCCGCAGACTCCTGGTTGTAGGCGACAAGAATGACGGATTCCACCTGGGTGTCCGCTGCACGGATGGCGGAAACCGCCTGCCGCACTGCATCTTCTTTGGGCCAGCCGTAAACGCCGGAGGAGATCAACGGAAATGCAACCGTCCGGGCGCCCAGGGAATCGGCAACCGCCAAGCTGCGCGTGTATGCGGAACGGGGCCGGGCCGAGAGGTCTTCGGTATCCGAATAGCGCGGTCCGACCGTGTGGATCACGTTGCGGGCTTTCATCTTCCCCGCAGTGGTTGCTACGGCGGCACCCACCGGCAAACCGTCGGGCAGGCTGGTGTTTCGAAGAACCTTGCAGGCTTCGAGGATTGCCGCACCTCCGGCGCGATGGATCGCTCCGTCGACTCCGCCGCCGCCGAGCAATCTCGAGTTGGCGGCATTGACGACGGCATCGACGTCGAGGGTGGTGATGTCGCCTTCGACGACGGTTATCGTGGGCATGGTTCCTCCGGTAGGGGTGACGGCTGTCGGGGTGACGGCGCTGTTCCAAAGGTCGGTCTTCGGGCGTGCCCATGGCATGGCGGTGCGCACGTCGAGGGGATTGCGTCCGAGCAGTACCGAGTATCGTGCAGCAACGGAGGGCGTGCGACTGTGTGCCTGAACGCAGTGCAGCAGTACGCGTTTGCCCTCTTCTCGTAGGCTCTTGACAGTCTGGGCGGCGTCGTTGATGACAAAATCAAGGTGGGCATTGGATTCGTGGCCGTCGTCGACCAGTCGGAACTCGATGTGTTCGGCACTGACCTGTTGAGTTCCCATGCGGCAGAGGCTGACTACGGCGTCGTAGTGCGCAGTCGATACCGCGTCCACTCCGCCGAGCAGCACACCGTCGTCGTGCGGGTGCGTGGTCAGATGGTGAGTGCCGCGGAACCGTGAGTAATCGAGTGTTGCCGTGGACGGCCAGCCATGTCGATCGTCGGTGCCGCCGCGGGCAGTCTTGATCGCGAGACGAATCAGATCGGCGGAGGTGTGCCCGGGCCAGCCGTGCATGATGCGGCGCCAGCGCGCCGGGACGGCCGATGCTCCCCATCGAGCGCCGAGCAGGCCGCCGGCGATGGCAGCGGTGGTGTCGGTATCGCCACCGGCGCGGACGGCAGCTTCGAGGGCGCGCTGAAGGTGGCCTACGTCGCCACTGTCGGTGGAGGTGATGGCCCACCATGCGGTTTGGAGTGCGTGGACCACCCAACCATTTTTGGAAAAGTCTCGGGGACTGCCAGTTTCGGCCTGATCGAGCAGGGGGCGCCAGTAGTTGGCTGCCTCTGCATCCGCGATGGACAGGTAGTCGCGGACGCCGTCGAAGGTGCCGTGAAGGACTGCGTGCCTGATGGCATGGGTCCACATCTGGCAGGCCTGGCCGGCGCGCAGATCGTCATGGGTGAGTGCGCTGATGCGCTGTGCGGCGTTGATTGCGCCGTCCGGGTCGTCGAGGTAGGAGAGTGCTACCGGCGCAGTGCGCATGAGTGAACCGTTGCCGCCCTTGAGGCCATCGAGCGCCCGGGCGCACTCTGTCATGGCGGACGCGCTGGTTGACCGTGCGGATAATACGGCCTGGGTCTGATTTCCGATGTCGGCAGGTTCGGAGTTGTACCACCGAACAAACTGCGCTGCAATGGCATCGAGTCCTTCGGTGCCTCCGATATCGATTCCGGTTGCTGCCACCTCGGCAATGCACAGGGCCATCGCGGTGTCGTCGGTCCATTCGCCGGGCGCCCACTTGAAGGGGCCGCCGCCGATCATGTTGATCGACGCCTTGGCGTTCGGATACGTGAATTCGTATCCCGCGCCGAGGGCGTCGCCCGCTGCGGTGCCGAGCAGTACCCCCGCTGCGCGGTCGGACTGCTGTGTGGTCAGGTTCATGTTCGCCCCTTTGCTCAATTTTGAGCTAACAATAGATCATGTTTGAGCTAACATGCAAGAGTGGATGAATGGAAAGATTCGACTGGTCATGCTCTGACGGATTACCCCCGTCCGTCGATCGCCGTGGATGTGGCGGTACTGACCTACTCGGACTCCACGCTGAAGGTGCTGGCAGTCAAGCATCGCCGCGGAAAACTGGCGCTACCCGGAACGTTTCTCCATGAACGTGAATTGCTCACTGCCGCAGCTGATCGTGCCTTGCAGACAAAAGCGGACATGGCGAATACGGAGTTCCATCAACTGGCAATCCTCGACAACCCCGACCGTGACGACAGAGGGTGGGTGCTGTCGGTAGCGCACGCTGCCGCGATACCGCAATCCGCGCTGCCCACCGGCGCGATCCTGCTCAATGCGTACGGCGCCGACGATATGGCCTTCGATCACACTGAGATAGTCAGGCTGGCCGTCACCGACTTGCGGCACCGGTATGCCGTCAATATCGATCCGACCGGATTCCTCGGGGATACCTTCACGGTTCCTCAACTGCGACAACTGTACGAGGTAGTCTTCGACCGCGAACTGCAGAAAGACGGGTTCCGGCGCCATGTCATCGATTCACTGATCAGTACCGGAGAATACGCCCGAGCGGGCACAGGTCGTCCGGCCGAGACGTATCGCCGAAAGCCTGGAGTCGCACTTCCAGCGCAAGCTTTGGTGTTCCTGACCGGGTAGTTCGCGCATTCTGCCGTGCGATGAACTCCGGGCTGAGTAGTGTCCGACTCATGGATGTCAGTGATGCCACGGCAGGTCTTGTTGGACGGATCCGAACCGTCGTCTGGGGGACCGGGAACGTCGGTCGTGCCTCGATTCGCGCAGTGGTCGCAAATCCTGCCCTCGAGTTGGCAGGGGTCATTGTCGCGAACCCGGAAAAGGTCGGCCGAGACGCGGGGGATCTTGCTCAACTCGGATACAGCCTCGGCGTAGCAGCTACGGATAACGCCGACGCGGTGCTCGCTACCGCCCCCGGTGCGGTTGTCTACGCCGCGTCCGGAGAGATTCGGCCCGACGACGCGGTCGCGGACATCACGCGCGCACTGGACGTCGGCGCAGTGGTTGTGACGCCGTCGGTGTACGCGCTGTACGACTATCGATCGGCCCCACCGGAAGTGCGTGACCCAGTCGAGTCCGCGGCCAAGGCCGGGGGCGGCGCACTTTTTGTGTCCGGCGTCGACCCTGGTTGGGGAAACGACATACTTCCCGTGCTCGTCAGTGGATTAGCGGGAACGATCGATCAGATCCGGTGCCAGGAAATCTTCGACTACACAACCTACGATCAACCCGATTCCGTCCGCTATCTGGTCGGTATGGGTCAACCCATGGACTACGAGCCCCCGATGGTGGCCCCAGGTGTGCCGACGATGGTGTGGGGCGGCCAGATTCGGCTCATAGCCCGGGCTTTGGGTGTTGAACTCGACGCTGTGCGTGAGACACTGCTGCGTCGGGAACTCGATCAGAGTGTCACGACGGAGCAGATGGGTGAGTTTGCCGCCGGAACCCAGGGTGCTCTGCGCTTCGAAGTTCAGGGGATCGTCGACGGCAAGCCGCTCATCGTCATCGAACACGTCACGCGTATCCATCCGTCATGCGCTCCGGACTGGCCGATGCCACCGGACGGTGGCGACGGAGCGCACAAGGTCATCATCGAAGGTCGCCCGCGCATCGAGGTCAATGTCGAGGCGACCGATGAGGGCGGAAACCGTGCCGCCGGCGGAAACGCCACTGCGGTAGGGCGTCTCGTCAATGCCATCCCGTGGCTACGTGCCGCGAAGCCTGGCTTGTACGATGCGCTCGACGTTCCACTCACCGCTGGCGTCGGTAAACTCGGCGCCGAAACTTGGAGGACAGAGCATGAACATCGACATTCCTGAAGGCAAAGATCCTCTGGCTTATGTGTGGGGAGAGATGGTTCCGGGCATCGGTCCGGCGGCGGCGGCCCTATCTCAAAACGTCTACAGCAAAAGCTCTTTCGGTCTTCGAGAGTTCGAGGCCGCACGTCTGCGTATCGCGCAGATCAACGGATGCATCACGTGCCAGGACTGGCGCACGAAACGTGACGGCGAAATTGTGGAGTCCACTTTTGCCGAAGCCGTCACGGATTGGCGTACTACTGACGCCTTCGACGACAGGACCCGTTTGGCCGCGGAATACGCCGAGCGGTATGCCATCGATCATCACAACCTCGACGACGAGTTCTGGAAGCGTATGAGCGCCCACTACTCTCAGGCCGAAATCGTCGAGCTGAGTATGTGCCTCGGATCGTGGTTGGCCTCAGGTCGGCTCAACCACGTCCTCGGCCTCGACATGGTGTGTGCGTTGCCCAGCAGCGAATCTTAACTGCCGAGGGTTGTCAGATCGGGGTAGTTGGACACTTCCCATCCGCCGTCGACAACCAGTGATGTTCCGGTGACGTAAGTGGCGTCATCGCTCGCAAGGTAGAGACACGGGCCGGCAACTTCTTCGGGAGTTGCCGGCCCGTGCCATGGGAATACGTGTGGTCTGGCAGATTGTCGGCGAAGAGTTGCCCGACAAGGGTTCGTACGCCGGCCGCTCACAGACCCGACCAGCAGAATCATGCCGAAGTGTTCCGGGTACGTCAGCGAGCGAGGAACCCCTTGTCCACCGGTATCTGTGCTCCGGTGATCACGGCCGACGCGTCGCTTGCAAGCCACACAACAGCTTCCGAGATCTCAGCCGGCTCAATCAACCCGTCGGTCTTGAGCAGGTTCGGCGGGTAACTGTAGACGTACGTGGGGTACTTTTCGAAGAGCTTGTACATCGAAGTGTCAGTTCCCAGTGCCGTGTTGGTTCCGTACGGCAGAACAACATTCGCACGAATGCCGAACTCGCCCAACTCCACCGCCAAAGCCTTTGTCAGGCCCACGACCCCGAACTTTGCGGCGGCGTAGTGCCCGCAACCGGGAGGCGCTTTCACGCTGGCCGACGAGCCGACCGTGATGATGGATCCGCCGTTGCCGGCCTCGATCATCGCGGGCACCGTCGCCCGGATCGTGTTCCACACACCGGTCAGGTTGATGTCGACGGTCTCCTGGAACTGCTCGGCCGAGATCTCCCAGAGACGGCCCCAATTGCACACCCCCGCGTTGGCGACCACGATGTCGAGGCGACCGAACGTTTCGATGATCTCGGCGACGACCGCCTGCTGGGCCGCGAGGTCCCGCACGTCGAGTTGCCGGGTGAGGACCTTGCGCCCTTCCGCCTCGATCAACCGCGCAGTCTCCTCGAGGTCCGCAGGCTCGGCCATCGGGTAGCCGCTGAACTCCGCGACCGGACCGCACACGTCGACGGCCACGATATCGGCCCCAGCCTGCGCCATGCGGACTGCATGCGAACGGCCTTGTCCGCGAGCCGCTCCCGTAACATACGCAACTTTTCCTGCAAGTGAGCTCATGACTGAACCTCCGTGAATGTGTAGTCGTTGAATGATGAAAATCGGCTGAACCAGAAAGCGCCGCTGATGGTCTGCGGCCGGTAGTAGAGGGCCTCGCCCTGCGAGTTGACGAAATAGGTGCGAAGCCCGGGGTTGCTGTCCACGGTGTAGGCGCTGATCGCCTTGCCGTGACGGCGCATCTTGCGCACCCACCGGGCGAAGGCTTCGGTGCGCACCTGCGCCACAGTCGCGCCCCTTCGTTCGGTCTCGGCGATCACTCGGACGGCGTGCCGGGCGGTCAGATCCACGAACGTGTGCCACGCGATGCCGACGTACCCCTGCGGGGCGACCAGCGCCCAGCGGTTCGGCAGACCCGGATGCGCGCTGCCGCCGTAGCTGCGCAGTCCGTTGCGGCGGTAGTCGTCGGCGAGGTCGAACCCGGCTGGGCCGACGACGGCGCCGCTGCGGTACGTCTCCGGATCGGTGAACAGTTCGTATCCGGTGGCGGCGACGATCAGGTCGTACGGGCGCTCGGCACTGTCCGACGTCCGAATGCCGTTGGCGGTGACCCGTTCGATCGGGTCGACTATCAGCGACACCTTCGGATCCGCGAGGGCGGGGAAGAAGCTGCTCGACAGCACCGGCCGTTTGGCGAGGATGCCGTAGCCGGGTACCAGGGCGCTGCGGACTTCGTCGTCGTCGATGTTGCGCCGCAACATGGTTCGATAGATCGATTGCCAGATTCGGTCGTACTGCGGCATGACCGTGGAAAGGAATTTGCGGGGCAACAGCGGCAGCACATTGCACAGGATCTGCATAGGCAGTTCCATAGCAACCAGCGCAGACCCGTTGACAAGTGCGCCCACACCGGGCATTCCGAGAAAACGGTGGGCACGCGGCGACAGTTCCACATCGGGCTTGGGCAGAATCCACGACGGTGTCCGCTGATAGATATCGACGCTGCGGGCCTGCTGGTAGATGGCCGGGACGATCTGCACCGAACTCGATCCGGTACCGATCACCGCAACCCGTTTGTCGGACAAGTCGTAGTCGGGGTCCCAGGCGTTCGGGCGCAGGACGGTTCCGGCGAACTCGTCGATTCCCTCGATGCCGCTAGCCGATTTGGCGTTGATGTAGCCGCCGACGGCGTTGATGACGAACCGCGCGCGAACAGGGGCATCGTCTTCGATGTGCAGAATCCACAGTTGCTCGGCGTCATTCCACGACTCCTTGAGCACTGTGCAGTTGCCGCGAAAGTACTTGTGCAGGTTCAGGTCGTCAGCGACTCTCCTGTTGTATTCCTGGATTTCCGGGCCGGTCGGAAAGAGTCGTGACCAGTCGGGCTTGCGCGCGAAGGGGAACTGATAGAACAGCGTCGGCACGTCCACGGACAAGCCGGGGTAGTCGTTGTCGCGCCAGCTTCCTCCGAAGTCGTGACTGCGTTCGAGGATGACGAAGTTTTCGATACCGGCTTGCTGCAGATGGTGGGCAGCGGTGATGCCGCCCGGTCCGGCGCCGATGATGGCGACGTCGACGTACTCGTGTGTCATTTCCACTCAATTCTGGTCGTCAACGACGTGGCGCCAAGCCGTCGAGCATGAGGTTGCCGATGCGTGTTCGCGCATCGTCTGCGCTGCTGAACCCAGCCACCGACAACGGCAGGATCTCCAGACTCAGGAGTACGCGAACGATCCAGTCGCCGGCGTGCATCGTGTCCAGGGTCGAATCGACCTCACCCCGCCCTTGGGCATCCGCGACGAGTGCCGCCCAGAATGCGGCCCAGGTCCGGCAGAGTTGGTCGCCGTAGTGCTCGAGCAGTGTCGTGATGATGCTGTCGGTCCGCAGTGGCGGCGCCAAGGCTTGCGGAGTGGTGGCGTGTTCGTAGATAAGAGCGGCTGCCTCGCCGATTTGGCTTCGCAGGGTCGTCTGGGGTGTCACCGCGGCAGCCAACCCGTCGATGAAGGCATTACACAGGTACGCGAGACCAGCGTTGATTGCGGTCTCTTTGTCGCCGAAGGCGTTGTACACAGTCCCTCGGGATACTCCTGCAATGGTGGCGACTTCGCTCAGTCGAAAGCCTCGAACTCCGTTGCGCCGAACGCATTCTGCGGCTCCGAACACCAAGTTCAGGGGCGGGGCTGCTGCCTTTGTCTCGATTTCGCTATTGAGCATAATGAACAAATTACGTCAAAGTGTTCAATTTGGGATCGGAATCGCAAAACTCGGTACACCTGGCAAATGCGCCGCCTGGTGGTCCACACACTCAAGGCGTCACGAAGCTTCGGAACGATCCTGTGAACGCAGATCATTTGCGACACATCTGTCCCAGATATCGCGCGCTGCAATCCGCACCGTGGATACGAGTTGGTTCAGTTTCACTTGGTCGAGAGGTCCGCAGACCGAGACCGCGGACCGGTTCCCGTAGTGGTGATCGCGTGGACCGATAGATGTTGCGATACAGGCGATTCCGAGTACTGATTCTTCGCGGTCCATCGCGAAACCGCGGTCGCGGATACATTCGAACTCCGCGTGGAGGCGGTCCTGTGAGTCGATGCTGTGTTGAGTCGTTTTGCGCAGCGGAGTGGGAATGGAACCGTGGACCTTGTCCTCGTCGAGATTTGCGAGAATCGATTTGCCGACGGCGGTGAGGTGCGCGGGCATCCGGGAGCCGACGCGGCTGGGCAATGTCAGCGGTGTGCGCCCGGGGATACGGTCCAAGTACAGCGTGTCACCACTGCTTACAGCGGCCAGATGTACAGTCAGGCCCGTTGAACGAGCTAACTGGTTGAGTACAGGTAAAGCGCCGTGGCGTAGTCGGTTCTGATTGAGTGCCCACTGGCCGAGTTCATATGACTTGCTGCCCAGCTCGTATCGATGCTCGAGTCTGGTGAGCCATCGTTTTGCGAGAAGTTGTTCGAGCAGGCGATGGGACGTTGAACGAGGAATCCCCGTGCGTTGGGACACCTGTGAAAGCGTGAGGGGCCCGGAATCTTCGAATGTTTCGAGGATAGCCGAAATTCGATCCACTACCGATACCGGATCGTCTACCTTGCTAGTGGTTCTCACCAGTAACTCCTACCTTGCAGCAATTGCATGATCACGGTCATAGTTGCGTCCGATTGGCATTGGCAAACGAGTAGCCCAACCAGAGAGGTCGTTTGCCGAGAGCGTCAGCCGAAGAGGTCACCAGATGATCGCTACTGGATGATTCTGGATGCAGCATATGCCGGCTTCTTCCCATTTCAATTGAAAAATGAACCAGTTAATGTGTGTCTAGACCTTTGCCGGCACTACTGCGCCTGGGCGCGGTCCGGTGTTCGTGGTTGCACGCAAATCGCCTCCGGATCGCTGGATGTGGGTCAAGTCCATTCCTGAAGGAGTGGGTGTCTGTCAGGCCCGTTTCTGCTGTCCTTGAACGGTTTCGGGCAGTGTCGACTATCTAGCGTGCAGCGCTGATGCCGGCGCGACGACCGAAGAAGCTGCCGTCACCGAGGCTTGTTCCGCTGGCATATCCGCCGGCGCAGACGCCGGAGGTGCAGCGGCCCGCCGCGAAGAGCCCGGGGATGGGCTCACCGGAGACGTGCAGAACCTCGGAATCGATGTTCGTCTTCAACCCGCCGAGGGTGAATCCACCGGTCCGACCGCGCAGATCGATAGCGGCAACGGGAGTGCCGATCGGCTTGACCCACTCGGATTTCTTGCCCAACAAGGGATCCGAACCGGTTTCGGCGTAACGGTTGTAGACGTCGACGGTCGACTGGAGCGTCCCGGCGGGTAGGCCCATCTCGGCTTCGAGTTCCTCGACGGTTTCGGCGACCCACTTCGGCTTCGCCCGCAACCGATCTGTGGCGGTTTCCGCGACCACACCTTCTTCGTACGCGGCTTCGTCGATGACGAGGAATGCCTGATTGTCCTGCTGGAACAGCGTTGCCTGGCCGATCCGGCCCGGGTATGTGTCCTCCGGGATGTATCGCTGGCCACGGCCGTTGACGAGGATACCGCGCACCATCAACTGCGGGTCGCAGAAGAAGGCGACCTCGGTGGCATCCATATGCGCGGTATCGGCGCCAAGGGCCTGCCCGATCGCGATCGCGCGGCCGTCGTGCGCCTCGATGGAAGCTGCCGGACGCCCGAAGATCTTGGGAGCGTTGGAACGCACCATCTCGTCGTTGTACGCAAAACTGCCCATAGCCAACACCACACCCTTGCGGGCCCGGATGGCGACGTCCTTGCCGTACCGCTTGGCGACGATTCCGACGACGCGACCGGTCTCGTCGACAGCAACAGTCTGCACCCGCAGATCGTATTCTGCTCGTACGCCGAGCTTTTCGGCAGTGTCGACGAGAGGCTTCATCAGCATGTAGCCGCCGCCCTGCTCGCCGCTTTTCTTGTTCGACATCTGCGGGACGTGCCCACGCGGAGAGGGATCGACGAGACTGTTGAACGGTGCGGAGTTCTCGCCGCCGGAGTAGGCGAGACCGTCGTCGTACGGCGGTTCCCAACCGGGCTGCCCCCAGAACGATTCCTTGAACGGGACGCCGGCGTCGACGAGCCAGTTGTAATGGTCGACGCTGCCCTCGCAGTAGGCGTCGATCTTGGCGTCGTCGGTTCCGGGGCCGAGCGCGGCTTTCATGAAGGTCTTCATGTTGTCGACGGTGTCGTCGAATCCGCAGGCCTTCTGCAGCGGTGTGCCACCGCCGAGGTAGATGAATCCGCCGGCCAGCGAAGCCGCACCGCCCCATCCTCCGGTCCGTTCCAGTACCAATACCTCCGCGCCGGCGCGTGCGGCTTCGATCGCGGCGGTGACGCCGGCGATGCCGTAACCAGCGACAACGACGTCGGCTTCGTAGTCCCAGGTGGTGATGTCAGCGGCAGAGATCGGCTTGATTGTGGCGTCGGCCATGGGCAGAGTCCTCTCCAATTGTGGATTGTTAAAACAGTCGAAAATGGTACGAACTGAATCGCATGTGGGTGAGCACGAAGATTTACCAGTTCAGCGACGGGAACGGGAGGCACTGCCACCCGCATGAACCGAGTCGGCGTCCGGGCGATGCACAAGCCTCAGGCCGGTATCTCGATCTGCCATGCCTTCGGCCAGTCCATTCCGCGGAAGGCGGCGTCGGTGCCGCCGTCGGCAAAGACCACCGAGCCGACGAAGTACGTGGACTCGGGGCCGAGCAGGAAGGCCACCAGAGCAGCCACTTCCTCGGGCCGACCGGCCCGCCCGGCCGGGATGATGGCCAGGAACTGCTCCATGCCGGGGCCGATCAGCTCGTCACGGCGTCCCTCCTGTGTCATCGGCGTGTCGATCAGGCCCGGCGCAATCGCGTTGAGTCGGATGCCCTGCGCGATGTACTCGGAGGACTTGGTCCGGGCGTAGTAGGCAAGCGCCGCCTTCGTTGCCGGGTAGGCCTGGATTGCGCCGAACTCGCCGAAGCCGTCGGCGATCGCGACTGCCGCTGCCTCGTCGCCGGCCAGGCACGCTGCGGCCATGTCGGTCGGCCAGTTCGGTTGGCTGGTAGTGGAGTTGGAACTGACCAGCACCACCGACGAGTTCTCGCCCGCGGCTAGCAACGGACGCAGGCCCTCGAGCAGTTCGACTGCGCCGAAGTAGTTGACGGCGATCAGCGCGCTCGCGGGGCGCCCGGTGGCCGCCGCCAGGCCGGCGAACGGCACGAAGCCGTCGATGCTGCCGTCGACCAGTGCGGTGACCTGCTCGACGGCCGACCGGCGCCCGTCGGTCGTGCTCAGGTCGACGGTGACGTCGGCATCATGGAGATCGACACCGATCACGCGGTGGCCGTCGGCCTCCAGGCGGGCTTTGGTAGCCGCGCCGAGGCCCGATGCCGACCCGGTGAGCACATAGGTAGCCATGTTGTTTCCTTTACTACAGTTTTGAACGGTGCGGCGAGATACCGCACCGTTCAACGGGTTCGGATTCAGAGGCCGAGTATGCAGAGTGGTACGCCATCGATCATCGCAACCTTGATGACGAGTCCTGGGGGCGTATGCCGCCCACTACTCTCAGGCCGAAATCGTCGAACTGAGTATGTGCCTCGGATCGTGGTTGGCCTCAGGTCGGCTCAACCACGTCCTCGGCCTCGACATGGTGTGTGCGTTGCCCAGCAGCGAAACTTAACTGCCGAGCGTTGTCAGATCCGGGTAGTTCGAGACTTCCCAGCCGCCGTCGACAACCAACGATGTTCCCGTGACGTAGCTGGCGTCATCGCTCGCGAGGTAGAGGCACGGGCCGGCAATTTCTTCGGGAGTTGCGGCCCGGGCAATGGGAATGCGACTGAGGAACATGTCGCGGGCGGGTTCGTAGGCCATGACCGGAGCGACGAGGGGAGTGTCGACCAGTCCGGGCAAAACGGAGTTGACGCGAATCCCGGAACTCGAGAGTTCCACTGCAGCAACCTTGCTGAACATTTCCACGCCGGCTTTGCCGGTGGAATAGGGGCTACCGTACGGCATCGGGATGTGGGCGTTGAGCGAGGCGACATTGACAATGGCGCCGCCGCGGCCGTGCTCCTTGATGTGGCGTGCCTCGTGCTTGGTGCACAGGAATACGCCCTTCTGCACCAGATCGATCGTGAAGTCCCAATCTGCTTCGTCGAGGTCGACGATGGGCCCGACCCTCGACGCACCGGCAACGTTGAATGCAATGTCGATGCCACCGAATTCGGCTGCCGCGGCGGCGACGGCCGCAGCAACCTCGGATTCCTTGGTCACGTCGGCCGGGGCAGCGAAGAACGCACCGTCATGCTGTGTCGCCATCTCCTTGAGGGCGTCCTCGGCGACGTCGATACCGGCAACCCGCGCGCCTTCACTGATGAGACGCAAGGCAATTGCCGCGCCGATCCCTGAAGCCGCGCCGGTCACGACAGCGGTCTTGCCGGCAAACCTGGAAGTATTAATGTGCACCTGCTTTCAAGAATTTTCCGGTCCGGCGATTGCCGAGAACGGGCGCTGCTTCTCCGTCGCCGAACACGTATTCGCCACCGACAAGAACTGCGTTGACGGTCTTGTCGTTGCGATTGACCATGCGAGAGAGGTTGTCGTACTCCACAACCGGGCTCTCCGCATAGCCGTCGAGTGAATCGTCGAGATAGGCGGGATCGATGACGACGAGGTCGGCACGGTCACCCAACCGCAGGTGCCCTGCATCAACGTCGTACCAGTCGGCTAACTCACCGGTGAGACGATGTACCGCGGCCTCGATGGTCATGAACGGCTGTCCCGCCTTCTGCGCATCGTAGACGCGTCGAAGAAATCGCAAGCCGAAGTTGTAGAACGCCATATTACGCAAATGCGCTCCGGCGTCGGAGAATCCGAGCTGTACGCCGTAGTCCGTAGCGAACTTGTCCAGAATCTCCGGTCGGTGATTGGAGATGGTTGTGCGCCAACGGACCTTGGTGCCGTGTTCGAGAATCAGGTCGAGAAATGCGTCCACGGGGTGGGAGATGCCGCGTTCGACACCGACTTGACCAAAAGTCTTTCCGACTACCGAATCATCTGGGCAAGCAACGATTTCGGCGTCGAAGAAGTCACGATGCCACACCTTGACGCCGAACTTCTGGTCGTAATCCTTGCGGAACTGTCGACGGTATTCCTCGCTCCGCAACATGGTATTGCGTTCCATCTCGTCCGTCAGATGCAGTGCTGCCGCACCGGAGCCGAACTCCTCGAAGACAACGAGATCGATTCCGTCGGCGTACACCTCGAACGGGACAGGTAGGTGCTGCCAGCGCAAGTCGCCGCCGAGTCGATTGACCAGGTGCGCAAGGGGACCGAGCACGGTGACTGCCATCTTGTTCGACTTGATATCTGCTGCTGAGAGCATGCTGGTCTTGAGTCGCTTACGCCAGATGCCGACGCTGGTGAACGCCATCATGCCGGTGTTCACCGGATTTGTGGGATCGGGTCCGGCCTGAAATACGCGTCCGCGACGACGCAGAATCGCGTTGAGTCGGCGTCGCTCCTTAGCGGTCGCATATGTCGACGGCAAGGTCCGCGAGCGGCAGGTCTCACCATCAAGTTTGTCGAATAACAGTTGCTGGCCAGACATTCCGACGAACCCGGCGTCGAGCGCCTCGGTCAAATGTGCTTCCATCGATGCAAGTTCGGCGTCACTGGGGCGCACGTCTTTCCGTGTTGCACGGTCCAGTCCCATCTCGGCGGCTCGCATGTCGGAGTGCCCGATGAAGGCTGCCACATTGGGACCCAACGGCAGTGATTCGAGCGCCGCAATGTACTCGCTCGCGGAGTTCCAGGTCTTGGCCCGCGTGAGCGCATCGACAACGTGCTTGCGGGGGATCGCTTCGACCCGGCCGAAGAGATCTCCGGCATCGGACGGGCTGGCGTGAATGGTGGACAGGGAACACGATCCGACAAAGATCGATGTGACTCCATGCCTCAACGATTCGCTCAGCGCGGGGCCTTCGAGGATCTCGACGTCGTAGTGCGTGTGAATGTCGACGATTCCCGGGATCACCCACTTGCCGCGAGCGTCGATGACTCGGGGACAATCGGTTTCGTCGAGGGGATCGATGGAAATGGCAGTGACGCGGCCGTCTCGGATCCCGAGATTGCGAATCGCAGGCTCCGCACCGGTGCCGTCGAACCACAGTCCGTTGTTGACTACGGTGTCGTAGATCATGAGATAACCACCTTTGCGCGTATCGTCTTTCCGGTTGCGTTGCGAGGCAGGGGTGTTGTGCCGATTTGCCACTTCACCGGCACCTTGAAATAGGCGAGTCGTTCTGCGACATAGTTGCGTAGCTCTTCTTCTGTCGCGGCATCCTCGCTGCGTAGAACGACAACGGCCGCAACTTCCTGGCCGAGATCTGCCGAATCGATACCGATCACAGCGCATTCGAGTACCTCGGGATGCTCGTCGAGGCACTGTTCGATCTCGAGGGGATAGACGTTTTCGCCGCCACGCAAGATCAGATCGGAGCGGCGTCCGGTCAGTCGGAGTCGGCCGTCTTCGAGGACTCCGAAGTCGCCGGTCCGGAGCCAACGGTCGGGGCCGATGGCGGCGGCGGTGGCGGCTTCGTCGTTCCAGTATCCCAGCATCACATAGGCACTGCGAGCACAGATTTCGCCTTCCTCGCCGTCCGGAACCGCAACGCCGAAGGGATCGCGAACTTCCACGCTCACACCGATGATGGGTCGTCCCAGAGTTCCGGGGAACGCGGCCAGTTCCGGGGGTGTGGCAACCGAGATGCCGGTGCACGATTCCGTGAGTCCGTAACTGTCGACCAATGCGTGCTGCGCAAATGGCAGGCTCTCGCGTAGACGTTCCTGCAACGCCGGCGACGACGGCGCGGAAGCCAAGGCAAAGGCGCTCAGCGACGTCAGATCGTACTTTCCGAGGTCGCCGTAGTCGAGGAGGCGACTTGCCATGGTCGGGACGACTGCCCAGTTGGTGACCTTCTCTTTTTCGACGAGGGAGAGGACTTCGTCGACGTCGAATGCGCCCTGGTGGATGACCACGGCGCCACCGGTGGCCAGTCGTGGAATTGCCAGGTTGTGCAGACTCGCGATGTGGAACAGCGGTGCAGTCAGCAGGTAACGCAGATCGCTCGGGCGACCGTCGGTCGGCTGACCGGTGAACGCTGCAGCGAGGCGGTCGCTGTAGCGGTGGTAGTCGATGACTGCCAACACGTTTCGGTGCGTATGTACGGCTCCCTTGGGGCGCCCACTGGTTCCGCTGGTGTACAGGATGACGGCCGGATCGTCCTCGTCTACTGCTGTATGGGGGAGTGGTGATCCGGAGTACTTCTCGAGTAGTGCCGGGAGACTCTCTTCCATTGTGAGCACAGGAACGGTGGTGTTCAACCCGGCGAGAATTTGTGCGCGCTTGGCATCGGCGATCACCACCGTGGGTGTGGTGTGCTCGATTCCGTACTCCACCTCACGGGCCACCCACCACGAGTTGAAGCCGACGGCGATGGCCCCGAGCGATTGAGCGGCCCAGAAGGTCATCACCCATTCCGGTGTGTTCGCGGCAAGAATGCCAACACGATCGCCCTTGCGCACGCCGTACTTGTCGCGGAGTGCAGTGGCCAAGGCTGCCACGGCCTCACCGTGTTCGAGGTAGCTGAAGCGGCGATCCTTCGTCACCAGATAGTCGCGAGTTCCGTAGTCGAGGGAGGCCTCGAGTACGTCGCCCAGTGACTTGTCGCGGTTCTTCATGACGGGCATCGAGCTACCGAGAACATCCTCGACACCCAACTCGAAACGTTTTCCGGGGCCGGTGAGTCCGGCCATGACGGAGGCGATGAATGCTTGTGGATCAGTGGAGGTAGTCACGTGAAGCGCCTTTCGAGGATTAGGGTACGAGCACTGCGCGTCCGGTGATCTTGCCGTGCTCGAGACGGTCGAGAGCGTCGCGAGCGTCGGCGAGATCGAATCGGGTCACTTCTACCGTTACCAGACCGGCCTGTGCCAGGGCGATGGAATCGACCAGATCGTTCCTGGTGCCGCCGTAAGACTTTCGAATCGATGCACCCCACGGCCAACCCGGTCCGCCGGCGGCCTCCGTGGTAATTCCGGGACTGCCGCCGCCCAGTCCGACCATGCGGTAGGCGCCGTTCGGGGCGACCGCTTCGACGGACATCTGCGCGGTAGCGTCGATGCCGACGAAGTCGAAGACGGTTTCTGCGCCTCGACCAGAAGTCAGTTCGAGGATCTGCTTCGCCGTGTCCGGTCCCGACTCGAGCGCGATATCTGCACCGCATCGCTTGGCGAGATCAAGTTGGTCTTGCCCGACGTCGACAGCGATGATCCGGACCGCACTGATGGCCCGAAGTATCTGCACTGCAACGTGTCCGAGTCCGCCGACGCCGATGACCACGGCGGTTGTGCCCGGCTGCAAGTGTTCACGCGCGCCCCGGATTGCGTGATAGCTGGTCAATGCGGCGTCAGCGAGCGGCGCGGCCTGGAGAAAGTCGAGATCTCCGATCGGTACAAACGAGCGTGCCGGGATCTTCACGTACTCGGCCATTCCGCCCTCAGGCCCCAACCCCGGGCAGGGCGGCATCGCCGTGCGTCCGGCAGCGAGGCACATGTTTTCGTTGCCGCTCATGCACTCTCGGCATTGCCCGCACGACCAGCACAGGTACACGACGCCGCGCTCACCGACGGAGCGGCCGTCGACGTTGCTGCCGAACGCTTCGATCGTGCCGGCAATTTCGTGGCCGATGGTCAGCGGTTCTTCGCGCATCTTGTACGGGAAGTGCAGGAGGTGAAGATCGGAGTGGCAGATTCCGGCGGCACCTACCCGGATGAGGATTTCCGACGGGCCGATCTCGGGGATCGGTACGTCGTTGATTTGCAGGAGTCCCGGACCCATGAGTTGAGCTGCCTTCACGACGCAACCTCGCTAACTTCGGAGTTGTAGGCAGCGCTGAGGTAAGCGTTGCTGCGGTCGGAACCGATCAGGCCCGGTGCCATCTTGTTCATGACGTAGGCGAAGGTCATGCGTCGGTCCAGGTCGTTGACGAGCATCGATCCACCGATTCCGGCCCACCAGCATGAGCGGCCGGCGGGTACGAGGGGAGCGGTGTCCGGGTGAGGCAGTCCGTAGCCAATGCCGAATTTCAGCGGAGTCATGATTGCCAGGTCGAGGCCGTCGGCCTGAATCTCGAAAATCAGGTCGATGGTGCTCTGGGAGAGCAACTTCTTGCCGTCGATTTCGCCGCCGTTGGAGATCAGTGACTGGATTCGGGCGATGGAGCGCGCGTTTCCGTGACCGTTGGCTCCACCGATTTCAGCTTCACGCCACGGCGCGGTATTGACCTTGGGGTAGTCGAGCAGGGGGCAGGTCAGGGTCTTGATGAAGATGCTGTCCTGATCGAGTGTGGACAGATCGAATTCGAGCTCGGGCGGCGGAACCAGCGTGGCAATCCGGCCGAAATCCTTTGCGGATGTACCGATCTGGTAATCCGCGCCCAACGGTCCGGCGAGTTCTTCCGCGAAGAACCTGCCGAGGGTGCGTCCATCGATCCGGCGGATCACTTCACTGATCAGGTGGCCGTAGTTGATGGCGTGATAGCCCGACGCCGTTCCCGGTGGCCACCAGGGGGCCTGCGTTGCGAGTCGCGCGCTGGAAGCCTCGAGATCGTAGAGGTCCTCCAGTTCGATCGGACGTTCCCAGCCGGAGACTCCGGAGGTGTGAGAGAGCAGGTGTCGAACCTCGATGTCCGCCTTACCGTTTGCCGCAAATTCGGGCCAGTAGTGAGCCACCTTCTGGTAGACGTCCAGTTGGCCACGCTCGACGAGGAGCAACGCGGAGAGTGCTGCCATTGTCTTGGTGATGGAGAAGGTGTTGACAATGGTGTCGGGGCCCCACGGGGTGGTCCGTGATTCGTCGGCATAGCCGCCCCAGATATCGACGACAGGCTTACCGTCGACGGTGATGCAGATGGATCCGCCCAGCTCCTCGCCGGATGCCAGTTGAGCCTCGAAAGCGTTGTAGACAGCTTCGAACTCGTTGTCGCAGTGACCGTTCACCAGGCTCATGCGCGATCCGCCTTCTCGAGTTCGTGTGCTGCGGCGCGGGCTGCGATGGGCAGCTTGTTGCCCGAGGCCTCAGCGCGCTTGGCGCCCTTGGTGATTTCCTTGTTCATGTCGCGGACGTAGGGATCGAACTCGACCTGAATGGTGTGGCGGGCAGACTTGTAATAGGGGGCGAGGAAGTACGCCTCGTCGGCCTTGGTGATGTCCTGCATCTCGGTGGGTGACGGCAACTGGTATCGGCCGGTGAGGTACGCCGCGACGAGCTTGCTCTGCTGCTCGGCAAAGTTGACGAGAGTCGGCATCGGTTGTGCCAGACCCAGGTAGAAGAGGTTGTCGATCCCGGGCTTCATCATGCGCTTGAAGAGGGGGAGTTGGTTGTCCTTGTTCGGCACCAACTTCGGGTCATTGAAGAAGGGGAAGGTGATGTTGTATCCGGTTGCGCAGACGATGACGTCGACATCCTCGGCGGTACCGTCCGCGAAACGAACCTGCTTGCCTTCGAGCTTGGTGATCGCCGGCTTGAAGGAGATGTCGCCTGATCCGGCGCGTCCCAGGAACTCGCCGCTGGCCGAGGGGTGGGCTTCGAACGGACGGTGGTCGGGCTTCGGAAGGCCGTAGCCTTCCATCGTTCCGAGGTTTTTGCCCAGGAATCGACGGCTCAGGAAGAGGCGCAGACTGCGGGGCATCCAGGGCGGGGTGATCAATTTGTCGCCGGGCACGCCGTTCAGGTACTTCGGCAGCACCCACACACCGCGGCGGGCTGAGACCGTCAGCTTTTCAGCGAGGTATCGCTGTCCCAGTTCGGAAGCAATGTCCAAGCCGGAGTTGCCCATTCCGACTACGACGACCTTCTTGCCGCGCATGTCGATCGGATCGAAGGGGTCATTGTAGGAGTGGCTGTGCATAAGGACGCCGTCGAACTCGCCCGGGTAGTCAGGGATGTTGGGATCCCAGTGGTGCCCGTTGCAGACCAGTAGTACGTCGTACGTGCGGACTTCACCGTCGGAGCGGGTGATAGTCCACAGACCGTCAGAATTACGTTCCGCTGAAACTACGCTGGTGTTGAAAATGATCGACTTACGCAAGTCGAAATGCTCGACGTAGTCCTTGAAGTACTGGAAAAGTTCGGAGTGGTGCGGAAAGTCCGGTAGTTCTGCGGAAACCGGGAAGTCCTCGAATGCCAGCCGCCACTTGGAGGTGTCGATGTGCAGGCTCTGGTAGCACGCGGACATTCCGTTGGGATTCTTGTAGTACCAGTTTCCGCCGATCTCGTCGGATGCCTCGTAGCAGTCGAAGGGTATTCCGTATTCCTTCATCCGCTTGGCTGCGGTGATTCCGGAAGGGCCTGCGCCGATGATGCAGACGCGGGGCAAGTTCGTGGGGCTCATGGCCATCGCTTTCTGTTCTGTTCCGGACATGCAATCGAAGATTCGCCCGAAAAGTGACTTGAGTCATAGTGCACCATTGACTGACGCCGTGTCAATGAGTGACGCTATGTTGGTCGATGACATCGAGTCGGCGATTTGCCACTCCGGCGGAATTCAACAAAGGTAGACATTGTGAGTACGGCAACTGAGGGCTCGAAAGGCAAGCGTGGAACGCTGCGCGACGAGCAGAAACGCGCGACACGGGCCAAGCTCGTGGACGCGGCACGAACCTTGTTCGAAGAGCGTGGGTACGCAGCGGTGACGGTCGATGACATCGCCTCCGTAGTGGGATGCAGCCGGGCCACGTTTTACGTGCATTTCCCCAGTCGGGTCGAAATGCTGAAGACGATCGGCGCGGCCGGAATGGCCACCAGTGCATTTGCGTCCTACATGGATCTCGACGAGGTGCTGGACTCGGGTTCGCGCGCAGAATTCACTCTTTGGCTCGAGCAGTCTTTCGACTGGTTCGACGAAAACAAGCGCCTGCTACCCGCCTGGGACGAGGCAGTCGCGCTCGAGCCCGAGTTCCGGATCACTGCCCGAGACGGGATCAGTGGGTTGCCCGATGCGATGCCGAAGTATTTGTCGCGTTGGCCGGCAGATGAGCAGGACGAGGCGCGGTTGCGGGTCGAATTACTTGTCACTCAGCTCGAACGATTCTTCACCCGCTGGGCGGTGCAGGGAACCATCGACGTGACCCGCGCTCAAGCAGCCCGGGTGTTGACGGATATCTGGTTCCCGGCGTTGTCGCCAGCCGATCCGGAATCACCAAAGAGCTTGTAGGTCAAGAGATCTACGCACGTGGCCGTTCAGTGCGTCTGTAGTGCTCGAAGATCACGCGCGAGCCGAACGTCCTGGTCTCGATGAGGTTCAGCTGTATGTCTTCGGTGACGGGCGGCAGGAAGGGCGTGCCGCCGCCGAGGATGATCGGATAACGGAACATGCGTAGCTCGTCGACGAGGCCGAGTTCGATCGCTTCTGCAGCGAGGCCGGCGCCGCCGATCGAGATGTCTTTGTCGGTCGCATCGAGCGCGGCAGCGACCTCGTCGGCTACCGATGCCTCAGCGAGCCGGGCATTGCCCTGAACGCTGTCGAGTGTGCGGCTGAAGACGACCTTCGGGAGAGCGCACCAGATGTCGGCGAATGCGGCTCCCGGCTCGGTGTCGCGCATCGACGGGTCGGTCTCCCATGGCAGCATGGTCTCGTAAAGTCTGCGGCCGCACAGATAGCTGCCGAGTTCGCGTACCTGAGAGATGTGGAACCGAAACTGTTCCTCGTTGGGGCCTCCCCACCCGAACGAGCCTGAGCGGTCGGTGATGAAGCCGTCCACGGAGACGCTCATCGAGTAGATCAGCATGGCCGCAAGTCTACCGCTCCGGAGTGGAATGAGTCCGAATAGTCGGCTATGGCCTGGTAGGTTCTTGCGAACCGAAGAAACGGAGATCCGCCGTGCTCATACGCCGCGTGCCCATCCTTTTCGTCTCGCTGATAGCCACGGTCGCCCTTGCTGCGGCCGGATGTTCGTCGGACTCCGGCACTGATTCGACAAACACAACCGCGTCGCCACCGGCCGGTTCCGTTGTCGGCGTGAGCGTTCCGGATGCGTTTACCGCGCTCACCCTCAACGCGATCGGGAATTCGCCGCTGCCGTTCCGGGGAACCGACGGCAAGTATCACGTTGCCTACGATCTGCAACTCACCAACGCCACCAAGGTGCCGGCGAGCCTGGACAAGATCGATGTAGTCGACGGAACTGATCCGACAAAAATCATTGCCAGTTTCTCCGGTTCGGCACTGGTAGATCCGACGTGCGTCTTCGGCAACTGCAATCGACTGCGCGACCTGCCCGCGGGCTACGTCGACAGCGCTGCGATCCCGCCGCAGGAGAGTCGTGTCCTGTTCATCGACTTCACGCTGGACTCGCTCGACCAGGCGCCAAAGGCTGTATTGCACCATCTCTACGGAACCGGTGCTGCCTCACCGGCATTCGGTGCGCCCGGGCCCATCGACTATCTGGCAATGCCGGTCGCTTTCTCCACGCAGACCGTGCCGGTCATTTCGCCACCGGTGCGTGGTGACAACTGGATTGCGCTCAACGGTTGCTGCGAACCAGGTTTCCCGCATCGCAGTTCGGTGATGTCGGTCAACGGCAAACTGAACAACAGTCAGCGCTTCGCGATCGACTGGAAGCGCACCAATGACCAGGGCGAGTTCTATGCCGGTGACAAGACCGACAATGAGAGCTACGTCGACTACGGGACCGATATTCTTGCCGTTGCGGACGCCACGGTGGTCTCGATCCTCGACGGTATGGAGGCGAATGCTCCGGGCGTCCTGCCCGCCAGTAACCCGGCATTGGCAGCGAAATTGACTGTCGAGAATGTCGACGGGAATCACGTTGTGCTCGATCTGGGTGACGGCGTGTACGCAATGTACGCCCACATGATCTCCGGGTCGGTCAAGGTCAAACCCGGTGACAAGGTGACCGAAGGTCAGGTGCTCGGAAGGCTCGGAAACACCGGCAACGCCAATGCTTCACATCTGCATTTTCAGCTGATGAACGGACCGAGCCTGCTCGAGGCGGATTCGCTGCCGTACGAACTCGAGAGCTTTGGTTACGACGGGCAGGTTGCGCCGCAGCAGATCGCGGATGCAGACGACTACCTGAGTGGGACGTTCCTTCAGGGCAAGTTGCCGAAGCCGGAGTCGCGGACCAATGAAATGCCGCTCAACCTGGCGATTGTCAATTTCCCTTAGGCTGAGTGTCTCGCTCACTGCAGGCCGGCCACCCACTGCGCAAAGATGTCGCTGAAGACGTCATCCTCGCAGCGATGTGCGGTGTGCGGAAACGCGCAGTCCGGGAAACCCGCGACAACATCGGCCAAGTCGGCACCACAGCATTGCGCCAGAAGTCCACGAAGTAGATCGGCTATGGACCATTCTTGGACAAGGGACCCCGGCAGGCCTTCGTCCTCGTAGACGCTCACGAGGTCCGACTGGTGCCACGACAACTCTTCCGCGACGATCGCCGCCGGGTTGAATTCCATCGCCCGATCGAGGGCCTCACGCAGCATCGCATGCGGATCATCTTGACCGCGAAGGAGAATCGCGATATCTGCCGGCGCCTTTTGCATGATAAACATCCATGGCTTGCCGTCGGGAAAGACACCGCCGAATCCTGCGACATGAAACGGTAGATGGCTGCTCAGAAAGTCCGTCTCGACGTCAACATGTTGATCGTCGCCGAGGTGAATGAAGTGGCCCGTCGCAATTTCCTCTCCCACGGCTTCGTCGGTCCAACTGTTGTTCCACAGGTCCGTCATCCGGCTACCTTCGGGGAGGTCGAGGAGTTCGAAGAGAAATCCCACGGTCATACCTCGCCGTCGAAGTGGGTGCTTGCCCGGCCGCTGAGTTGGCAGACCGATTGAGCTGACGCTGCAAGGACGACTCTGCTTGTCTCGAAGTTCAATTCGTCTCGTGCCGAGTCATCGGAATCAGCATCCTCGGAGAGTGAGAATTCAAGTTCCACCCGGAGGTCAGTGCTGGAACGGGCGGAGATTGCGAGTCCGAGGGTTTCATCGGTGAATACCGGCAGTGACTGCTCGGGATGGAAGTCGGCGGCTGCATGGAAGAAGAACGTTGCGAGGCGCTCGACAAATCCCTCACTGACGGGTCGCCCCAGATACTGGTTGTACTCGTCGGGACTCAGTAAACCCACGTCGAATACGAGGCTCGGAGCATCGGTCTCGAGCATTCGTGCTGGGACAGCATGGCTGCGCAGGAAGACGGCGGCGCCGCCGTAGCCCGGTAAGCGAAATCCATCACGCATCGGGTGTTCTCCTGTCTCCGGAGGTGTTCTGCTCACGGTAGGCCACGGTTCCGACATACCGCAGTTCGAGGCTCCGTCATCGCCGGCAGATCAACCGCCGTTCTGACATGGCCCGAGCTGGCACACTCGTTGGGGTGAGCGAACCACTGAGCCAACAAGCCCGCAGCCGCAGCAGAGTGGTGTTGTGGATTGCTACTGCTCTGGCGCTTGCTGTCGTCGCCGTAGGGATCGTTGTGGTGTGGATCGCGCCGTCTCGCTATTTGCCCTGGGATACCGCAGATTTCCCGGCCATCGACACCAGTGCATTATCGGCCGATCAAACGGCGGTGCTGCAACTTCTGGACGCGGAGCAAGGGCAGGACCGTCCGGGTACCTACTACTCAGACGGTATCGACGAAGAATGGTGTGCAGACTTTGTCAGCTGGATCATGCGTGAAGCGGGCCGCCCACTGTCCAACCCCAATTCGGGGAGTTGGCGTATCCCCGGCGTCTATACGCTCCAGGAGTACTACCAAGGTATCGGTGCCTACGTCGAAAACGGTAGCGGCTACACGCCCGAGGTGGGTGACGTCGTGATCTACGACAGTTCACGATGGGCTGGGCAGCACACCAATATCGTTGTAGCGGTTGATGGTGACAACGCGACTACTGTCGGCGGCAACGAGTTCGGCAAGGTGCGGGTTCACGACCTGGATTGGGCGTCGGATTCCGCAGTCGTCGGGTTCGGAAAGCTTCAGCCCTGAAAGACCTGCGCGAGTGGAAACCAGCGCGCAGATGCACGAGTTTCCCCATCCACGTCGATGTCGAGGGTTCTGCCGTCCGCACGCTCGCATACGGTTACCTGCTCACCTCGAGTAATGGGCTGTGAATATTCGATGATCGATCGAAATGGCTTCTCTCGCAGATCTTCTCCCATTGCTTCTTCGGCCGGCTGCCAGTAGACCGCGTTATTCACATGGTCGAACGGATCGAAATCGCTGGCGCGCAATGGGAAAGATCGTTCCGGCGCGTCACTCGCCTCCGGGGTAATCCAGCGATGCCAGTGCAGGTGCTGGTCAACGACAGTGGAGTCGAGTTCTCGAGTGAACCGTTCGCTTATCCGCGCGGGCATCCCGGTTTTCGGGTCGACGTTGATCCAGAAGCCTTCAGTTTCCACCAGGCCTCCGTCGTCGGAGTCGATACGTACCCGCATGGAGCACCATTTGCGGGATATCCCGGTACACCAGCGTCGCAGATGCACCCGATCAGGCCACCTGATCGGCCTGACTACATCGATCACTGTGCGGCGGACAACCCACGTCGGATGTATATCCAGCGCGTCGGACGCTATGAGATTGTCGAAACCCACATCCTGAAGGTAGCGGGCTATCGCATCGAGGCGGAGGCGTCGATCGCTGTGGATATCGCCGGTGCGGACAGGCCAGGAGGCTTCGAAGATGTGTCCGGCATGAGGTAGCGGCGCTAATGGAGCGTGGTCCTCTCGGGGGCTATTCACACGATTGCCATACCCGGTCAGATTTCGCTGAACCCCGGCGTGTGCGGTTCATCCTCGACGGGTGATGCCTTCACCGAGCCAGCACTCGAGACTGAGATGGAAGTGCATCCTCGTCGAAAGGAACGCTCATGACTGCTCCACCGCGAGAACCCGCGGAGCACCCTGTCAAACAGGGCTTCGCGGTTGGTACGACGTTCGCAGCGGCAATTCTGCTGTTGACCGCCGGCATTGTTGCTTTGCTTCAGGGCATCGCGGCAGTTGCCGACAACAATCTGTTTGTCGTCGGAATCAACTACACCTACAAGTTCGATATTTCGACGTGGGGTTGGATCCATATCGTCCTGGGCATCATTGGAATTCTGGTGGCGCTGGGACTCTTCACCGGTGCAGTGTGGGCTCGAGCTGCGGCAATCGTGATTGCGTCAATCTCGATCATCGCGAATTTCCTGTGGCTGCCCTACTATCCGATGTGGTCGATCCTGGTGATTGCTCTTGACGTTGTGGTCATCTGGGCTGTTGCAACGTGGGATACCGCGTAGATCGTCACGCGTGTAGGCCTCTGGCCCCGACCGTTACGACGGTCGGGGCCAGACGCTTGACGTCGATCAGTCTGGCAGCCTGCGTAATTCGGCTACCGTCAGGCCCAACGAGTCGAGTCGGGCCATAATGCTCCGCATAGCAGTGTGATTGGCGACGGGCCCGTAGAGGCTGGTGAAACCGCCGGCAGCGGGCGCTACGGCCAACTCGGGGAACGCGGCTTTCACTCGGTCGGATACTTCGCCGTCGATGAGGAACTGGTAGCGAGTGGGAGCATTCATTCCTTGCACTCCTGCCTCTCCGACGTACGTTGTATCCCATCAAGTTTGGCGCGCTCTGCCAGGCAATGCGTCATCCAATTCGGGTGAATGGCTGGGCTGTCAGTCCTGTGAAGTTTCTTCGATCTCACCGGGCTGCCAGGCCTTGTCGAACCATGGTTGAAGTGGACCGTAGAGACGGATTATCGGAAACCAACTCTTGTCGGGGACGGTCTGAATCCAGTTCGCTTCCTTGCCTTCCGGCGCACTCGGACCGAACCAGAGAACAAGTGAACCATCCTGTTCTTCGGCGACAGTCCCGCTCAAGCTCATGAGGCTCGGGTAAGGGTTGTCGGTTTGCAGAAGCGACCGGGTTTGAGTGTCGTAGATGTCGACTGACCAGAAGTTTTTGGCCGGCGGATTCGGGGGGAGTACCAACCGATAGGCCTTGCCGCCGTCGAGTAGACGACCATTCGAGTCTTGAGCGGTATATGTGTAAGCGGACCCCGCCCCGACCTGTGCGTGGGCCATCGCCGGCGTGATGACGGTGGCTAAGTAGTGGAATTGAGTGCGTGCGTCCAGTAATCGTGCGTGGTTGCCGAGAAATTCGTAACTGCCACCGACAAATGCTTCTTTCCACGATGCACCCTCGAACACAAAATTTTCCGGGCTTCGCGGGAAGAAGGCCAGTGCACGGCTGATTCCCGCCGCAGTTGTCGCCGCCGTATCGAGGATGTTTTTCAGTCGTGTGTCCGGTGCAAAGGTGCGCCCGTGTTCGATGCCGATCCCGGCGAGTTGCCCGGCGCGCTCGGGGTCGAGGGTACCGGCAGGTTCTTCCTGAACCAGTTCATCAACCTCTTCGAAGAAGGAGAAGTCGTTCGAGTGCACCGTATTCAGTACTTGTTCGGCAAGATTGACGAATGTCATCGCCGGCGGATTTTCCGCATCGGCCAAACGATAGACGCGAGTCTGCTTGATGGCGTCGATGCCTGCGAGTGCGCGGAACACAACCCAGTTGGTGTAGGTCGCGGTCCGGTAGACGTAGTAGCCGTCAGGCTCGACTCCGTCGTAGCCGGGTGGCAGGAACAGGTACTTTCCGCCCTCTCCCTTGTCCGGCCCGGCGATCCCCATATCCGCGACATAGCGGAACCAGAAATCGTCGACGACGCACAGTGAGTTCGTCGGCGGCTCGATGACCACTGGGCCGTCGTGGAGATCGATGAACATTGTCCCGTAGGCAGTTTCGGTATTCGGCGTCAGGAAGTAGCTGTTCGAGTTCGCGCGTGGATCGGTGAGGCCGAGAACATTGAGCCCGTCTACCCCGACACTGCGGAATCCGCGTCGCATCGCGACCAGGGATGCTCCCGGAACGGCATTGAGAAACACGTCGACGCCGCGTATGAAGTCCAGACCGTCGTACAGCTTGCGTGTGGTCTCGGGTAGAGGTACACCGTCGAAGAAATCGAATGTTCCGAGAGGCGTTGTAATCTGATCGGGGATTCCGATTCCCGCTGGGCTGTCGCTCATGCTGGCACTCCTATTCCGATGGTGAGTTCCAGCATCACTCGTGCGCATCGCAGACGCTTCACCTGTCAGGGATGAATCTGTTGCGCTCACGACTTTCATCCCTTTCGTGTGAGGCCTGATCGGACACCTCTCCCTATTGTCTAGCGGGAGAGAAAGAGGCACGCATGGGTTCTGTCATCGGCGATCTACTGCCACTTGCTGTGGGTGTTGCAGTTTCACCCATACCGATTATCGCAGCCATTTTGATGCTCTTGTCGAAGCGAGCTGGCAGTACCAGCATTGGTTTCGCATTGGGATGGGTGCTCGGAATTGTTGTCGCAACAGTGATATTCGTATTGCTGTCCAGTAGTTTGCAAAAATCCGACGACGAGCCATCTGTGGTCGTTTCATGGATCAAACTCGCGTTGGGCGTCTTGCTCCTGGTGTTCGGCGCCATCCAATGGCGCGGCCGCGGTGGTGAACACGCAACTCCGAAGTGGATGCAGGCCATCGACGATATGACGGCGGCCAAGGGATTCGGCCTCGGGTTTGCCTTGGCTGCGATCAATCCGAAGAACCTGATGATGTGTATCGCTGCCGGCATTTCAATCGGTTCAGCGACACTGCCGACGGGGCAGGTAGTCGTTGCCATCGCAATCTTTGCCGTCATTGCGGCATCGACGGTGTGTGTGCCCGTGATCGGATATCTGGTTGCTGCAGATCGTCTGCGTACTCCGTTGGCCCAGTTGAAGGTTTGGCTTCAGAGCAACAACACGACGGTGATGAGCGTACTGATCTTGGTTATCGGAGTTGTGCTGATCGGCAAAGGAATCGGCGGTCTCTGACCGGAGGAGGTAGGAATGGGATCGCTTTTATTGCAACAGATTCCGCTAGCGCTCGGAATTATCATGAGCCCTTTGGCCGTTGTTGCCGTTGTTGCCGTGCTGTTTTCGGATCGCGCTCGGATCAACAGCATTGCGTATCTTCTCGGCTGGTTTCTCGGGATCATTGTGTCGCTGGCGGTTTCATTTGCAGTGTTGACGGCGTTGCAAGTTCGTCAACGCAATGAACCGCCACTGTGGGTGCCCATACTGCACTTGATACTCGGTGCGGTTCTCCTTACCGGAGCCTGGTTCGTGTACACCCGCAGTCGTAAGAGAGTGCTGGCGATGGCAGCTGCGTCCGGTCCCGGTGATGTAGCAGCGGCAGCACCGCAATTACCCAAGATTTTGGAGTCGGTGGAACATTTCACGCCGGCGCGGTCCGGTGTTCTGGGCTTCGGTCTTTTCGTTCTCAATCCCATCGACATGTCCTGTGCCATTGCGGCGGCAATGAACTTTCGGTTGAGTAGTGCGTCCCCGTCCGCGGAGTGGTCCGCCGCTGCTGTGTTCGCGCTGGTATCGGCCAGCTCGGTAGCGATTCCGGTGGCACTGCTCCTGATCAAGAAAGAGAAGGCAGCGGAGCCGCTCCAAAAGATTCGCACCTGGATAGCAACCAACACTCACTTGCTGAACGTCGGACTCCTCGTCCTGATTGCGGCGATGCAGATCAGTAAAGGAATCCAGGGGCTATGAGCCCGCAACATGCCCGCAGTCCGTTGGTGTTCGGCTCGTTGGCCGGATATCAACGATCGTGGCTTCGGCCGGACATCATTGCTGGTCTCACGGTGTGGGCCGTCCTGGTCCCGGAGGCATTGGCCTACGCCACCATCGCGGGAGTTCCTCCTGTTATCGGACTGTATGCAGCTGTGCCGGCGCTCATCCTGTATGCCGCTGCGGGTAGTTCGCGCCATCTGATCGTCGGTCCGATGTCCGCCACAGCGGCATTGTCCGCTGCGATGATCGCTCCCCTTGCTGGAGGCGATGATTCACGATTCCTCTCACTGTCCGTGGCGCTGGCGATCGTCACCGGACTAGTGGGGCTGTTCGCCGGATTTATTCGGATGGGGTTCATTGCGTCGTTCATCTCCGAGCCGGTGCTCAAAGGATTCATTGTCGGCTTGGCCCTGACCATCATCATCGGGCAGGTACCCAAGTTGCTCGGAGTGGAGAAGGGGGAAGGGAACTTCTTCGTTCAGGCCTGGTCGGTGCTGCGCGAGTTGGGGAACGCTGACGGTCTCACGGTATTCGTCGGATTGCTCAGCTTGGCAGCTGTTTTGGCGGTCAAGCGCTGGCTTCCGCTGGTACCTGGCTCATTGCTCGTTGTCTTGTTGGGCATCGCTGCTGTTGCATTGTTCGGCCTCGACGATCGGGGAATCGACATCGTCGGACACATCGATGCCGGTCTGCCGAGCGTCGGGCTTCCGTCGGGGGTGCGCGCCGAGGACTATCTGGATTTGATCGGGCCCGCGGTCGGTGTGTTGCTCATCGGCTTTGCCGAAGGCCTGGGTGCAGCAAAGACTTACGCAGCAAAAGCCGGATACACGGTGGACGCCAACCGGGAGTTGACTGGGTTGGGTGCTGCGAATCTGGGGGCGGGCCTCTGTTCAGGCATGGTTGTCAACGGAAGCCTTTCCAAGACAGCGGTCAACGGCGGTGCGGGCGCAAAGACTCAGGTCAGCGGCTTGGTGGTTGCGGTACTGACGGTGGTGACACTGCTGTTTCTCACTGGTCTATTCGAAAAACTTCCGGAAGCGACGCTCTCAGCTGTGGTGATCGCCGCAGTGATAGAACTTGTCGATTTTTCTTCTCTCGCAGCGCTGTACCGGGTCTGGACGCGGCGATTGGGCAGCATCTACGGGTTGGCGGCTCGCGCAGATTTTGCCGCTGCCATTGCGGCGATGTTCGGCGTACTGCTCTTCGATACGTTGCCCGGGTTGATCATCGGTATCGCGGTATCGATGTTGTTGCTTCTCTACCGTGTGTCCAAACCCCACGTGGCAGCACTGGCGAAGGAGGGCACACGTTGGGTGGATATCAGCAGTCATCCCGAGTTGAAACCTGCCGACGGCGTGATCGTGGTGCGGGTGGAAGCGGGCTTGTTCTTTGCCAACGCAGACCATGTTCGGGATCAGATCGACGCCCTCGTGACCGAGGATACGAGCATGATCATCCTCGACGCCGAGACATCACCGTTCATCGATGTGAGCGGGGCTCAGATGTTGGCGCAGCTGCGCGATTCGTTGGAGCGCAAGAACATCACGTTCCGCGTGGCCCGTGATGTGGGACAGTTTCGGGATGTTCTCGCGGGAGCTGCCGGCGGCGTGAAAGTTGACGTGTACCCGAGCGTCGCAGAAGCTATGGCAGATCCGTCACCCGCGTAGCCAGATTCCCAACGGTCCATCGTCTTTGGCGACGGAGCTCACGATCACGCTCGCCACCACGATGATGCCGGAGAAAATGAACAGCCAACTGATGAGTGTGAACATCACACCGAGAAGGCCGAATTGGTCCTGAGAAGTATGGGTGATTCGGGGAGGAAGAGGGTGCTGGCGACATGTAAGGCACTGAGGCCTGTGGCCGTCAAAAGTCCGGAGCCGATACACATTCGGGTGGTCATCCGGTTTGCGGTCAGTAGCATGGGTACCGCAGTCCAGGCCAGCCCCCACACAACGTAGGTGGACGCGAACTCGAGAAGGCGACCCGCCGCGGGAAGCGTTTTCAACTGATGGCAGATCACCGCTGCGGCAACCGAAGTGGCAATCACGAGGACCACCGCCAGCCAGCGCCAGGCCTGTCGAAGTGTAGCAATTGGTACATGCCAGATTCGTCCGTACATTCGTCCTAGTGCTCGGGCGTAGGACGTGGAACTCACCAGCAACATCAGTAGCCCGAGAACTCCGAAAGCTGCTGTGGTGCCGACACTCGCGGAATCGGTCGGCGGCAGGTCTATACCCAGATCGTCTCGGGCAGTCGCTGCGAGCGGTTGCAATCGTTGGAACGTCGATGCCGCAATCATGACCGGTAGTAGCGAAGTGAAAGCCTGGGCCGCGAGAGTCATTGCGCTGTCTACCAACCCGACTTCGAGGATATCCAACGAGATTCGAGATGCCAGGCGTCGCCGCGGAGTGATGGTCACCCACACCTTCATGCGGTCCCTTGTATCGCTGTAAATCCGCGGCGGCAACTGTGGGCGCATCAGGTACGTCGGCTCAGATGAGCCCGCCGCGCCGCGCGGCTTTGAGGGCGTCACGGCGATTGCTGACGTCGAGTTTCCGGTAGATCCCGCGAAGGTGCGTCTTGATGGTGTTGACGGACAGGAACAAAGTTTCGGCAATTGATTCCGTCGTATCGCCCGTGGCGAGTTCACGTAGGACGGTGTATTCACCCGGCGTCAGAATGGGCGCGCTGACCAGTTCCTGCGGGTGCAGTTGCGATCGTACGCGTTCGGCAAATGGTTCCTGATCTCCGAAGTGGCCACTGAAATCGTCGAGAATTCGCCGCAACGAATGGCCGTAGTCGAGGAAAGGGCGTAACAAATTTTCGTGTTCGGCAATGCGTAAGGCGTTGTGCAGTGATTGAAAAGCCTTGCGGGGTTGCCGGTTTGCAGAGTGAATGCAGGATTGTACGACTGATGTGTAAATGTGGTGGCCGAGTAGTGGCCGGTGAGGTTCGTGCGTGACGGCTTCCAGTTCGATCTGTGCCTCGGTGTTTCTGTTGCCCGCAAGCCGTAGTGATGCACGGGCCAGATGCACTTCGGGGATCTCTCCGAGTTGGCGGGATGCGTCATGGATCAGTCGGCTTGCCCAGTCCAGTTCGCCCACGGAGAGGCAAGCGTTGACCACTGCGGGGAGGAGAGCCGAACTTGCTATCGAAAAGGTGCCCGATTCAACGGCATTGAGCATCGCGTCGCGAATCTCTGCAACTGTAGACCGGCGATCATCGGCAGTGTCGAGTCGCTGTAATCCGAAGGTGATGACGGTATGCCATCCGAACGCGGGGATGCTGACGCCGAGAACATCTGCTTGGCGACAGTTCTGGGCAGTCGGGATCGTGTAGGGGAGATCCGTTGTGTTGCAGAGATATGCAGCCAGAGCGGCGACGGAGGTCGACAGCTCGTATTCTGCGGTCCCCACGAGGTGATGTTTGAGTGCGTAGTCGAGGGCGTACGTCGAATGCGCGGTCATTGCCAGAGCATTGCCGTCCATGGCGGCGGCAAACCCGAGACCGGTCAAGGATTTCAAGACCAGGCGGGTGCGTCCCCGGAGCATTCCCAGCGCAGCTGCCTGGGTGTATTCGTTTGTTGCTCTGTCGAAATCGCAGTCCAGGAAGTATCCGGTCGCGAGTTGAAGGTGTGCGTAGGCTTCGACATCGGAATTTGTGCTGTGCTGTCGTTCTGCGAGCGAGCAGAGTGTGGCGTCGTGTCGAGAATCGGCAGTTACATAGAGAGATTCGAGGGTCAGTGCGCAGTACAGTGCATCTTCGTTCAGAAGGGATGCGTCGCCCAGAAAGTTCAGATACGTGCGGGCGGTTGTCGCGTCTCCGCAATGCAGTGCCGAAGCTGCAAGAAGCATTCGCGTACAAGGTGACTCGGCAACCGGAATCGGCGCTGACTCGAGTATTCGAACCAGATCGCTGCCGTATCCGTCCAGTACGATTCCTAGTCCGCAACGGTCGAGAAATGCGAGAATCCTTGCTGTGTCACCGATCCCGACCTCGAGCTCGAGCGCTTCCACTTCGTACTGATGAGTCTCGAGCCAGCCGGCCGCCTGTTGGTTGGCCAGGAGTCGTCCGCCGGGATCGACGCGCCGGAACTCAGCCCGGAGATGTTCACGCAATAGCGGGTGGTAGCGCAGCCAGGTTGTGTGATCGGCCGAATCGGTGCGTGTGAGCGGCAGATTGAACTGGATCAGCGAGTCGATTTCGGTTCCGGCATCGTTGTCGGTGAGGGCTTCGGCCAGATCGATGGAGAACGCGTCGACAACCGAAGTGCGAAGCATGAACGTCGTGAGACGCGGGGGGAGTGTGGCCAACACCTCGTCGACAAGGAAATCGGCGACAGGTCGTGGGGTGTGCGTGAATTCCTCGACGGCATGAGCCTTGTCGCCGCGTCCGCACAGGTAGGCGCCCGCCAATCGGACTACCGCGCCCCAGCCCTTGGTGAATGATTCGATGATCGCCAGCTGGTCCGCGGTCAGGCTGATGCCGTATTCGGCCAACAGCGTCGTGATTTCGGTGCTGTTGAAGGCGAGATTGCTCGTTTCGAATCGACTCAGCCGACCCTCGAGTGCTAGCCGATGCCAGGTTAAAGGGGGTTCGTACCGGGCCGCGAGAACAATCGACAGGTTTGGCGGGGCATTCGAGAGAACGTGATCGAGCGTCGAAATCGAGATGGGATCGTGCAGTGCATGAACGTCGTCGAGAATCAGCGTGATCGGGCGTTCACTGGCTGCGATTGCGTCCATGAAGCCGGAGAGCCAGAACTGCGGGGGCGCACCGCGCGCGTTGGGTTCGACATGCTGGGACAGGGCCTCACTCAGCGAGGTGCACAGGACGCGGGCATTGTTGTCGCGCTCAGCCAGAGTCAGCCAGCAAATCGCTGAATGGGATTGCTCGCGGGCCCAGTCGGCCAGTAGGAGCGTTTTGCCTGCGCCGGCCGGTGCGCACAGCAGGCTCACTGTGTTTGAGTGCGTGGACGCGGAGAGTTGCCGATGCAGGCGTGGCCTCGGTATTGCATGTGCAATAGCTGACGGTGGCCGGAACCTGCTCTGATGTTCACCCTCGGCCGCCATTCCACCTGGTTCGGGCGCTGGCACTGCCGATACACGAACCGAGCTTTTCATCGGACTCCTGGCGTCTGGGGAGTGGCACTATGAAATTACCCAATTCGGGCATTGCTTAATCAGCGTTTCGTCGGATCAGCCGTTTCCCCCTGTAGGTATCGGGTATTCGTGCCAGGGAATTCTGTGCTTGAAGAGGAGTTGAAATGCCAAAGGTTCGACGTTGCCGAACTGGTTTCGGGTGCGAAGCTCAAGGTGTACCCGGGTGGGTCGCACGGACTTGTGGGTGAGTACGAAGAGGCCTTGAGCGCGGACCTTCTCGATTTCATCCGGAAATGACAGCTCCGGCGGTGACGTGCACCGCCGGAGCCGTCATGACGTAAACCAGTGTCAGGCAGTGTGGCCCGCCCAGAAGTCGACTAGTACCTTCGTCAGCTCCTCGGGCTTCTCCTCGTTGGGGGTGTGGGAGGCCCCGGCAATAATCTCGAACTTCACGCCGAGACGCGCCGCGGCGTCAGCCTGGGCGTCCAGCGGAATGACGTCGTTCTCGCCGGCGGCGACGAGGATCGGCACGCCGGTCGCGCCCAACTCCTCGACGCGATCCGGCTCGGCGCTCATGGTGAGGGCGATCCCGGCGATGTTCGCGGTCTTGGTCGCCATGATCCGGCCTCGCAGGAACTCCTTGACCGGTGCCGGGAAGATGTCCTCGAAGGCGCCGAACATGGCCTGCCACAACGCCTCGTTGCCGCCCGCCCACAGCAGTTCCGGGATCTGGCCCATGTCGACCGCTCCGCCCAGATCCTGACCGTTCGGCGGCGAGTCGAGGATTACGTAGTCCAGGAATCGCGCCGGGTCGTTCAGCACGGCCGCGCGGGTGACGAGCCCGCCGAAGCTGTGGCCGAGGAGGTGGACCTTCTCGCCGGGCGCAAGTGCGTCGAGCACCTCGGCGAGGTCCAGGGCGAACTTGGCGATCGTGTACTCGCCGACCGCATCCCGTCCGTCCGGGCCATCCGAATCGTATTGTCCGAGCTGCGAGTACGAGATCAGGCGGTAGCCGGCGGCGGTGACGAACGGTGCCATCGGGAGGAAATCCTCCCGGGAGCCGGTGAAGCCGGGGACCATGACGACGGTGCCCTTGACGTCGGTGCCGGCGTCGGGTGTCGCCTCGAAGTAGGACAGCTCGCCGCGCGAGATCTTGATGCGGGACAAATTCACGGTCATGTCGCGTTCTCCTTGTTGGTGTTCACAAGCTTTTCGGTCGATAGGTAGGGCGTCATCAGCCACCACAGCACGAGGGTAGTGCCGCCTCCGAGAAACAGGCCGCCGATTGTGTCCGAGAACCAGTGGGCGCCGAGATATGTACGGTCCCAGATCATTACCGCGGTGGCTAGTACCGCGAGAATGACACCGAGCTGCCGCCGGCCCGGGACGCTCAGCAGTGCGATCAGCATGATGGCGGTACTGACGACGAACACGGTGTGTCCGGAGGGAAAGGACCCGTGGTCGACCCTCACTAGTGGCTCGAGTGGTCGAGGTCGGTCGACGACTTTCTTCACGACCTGGGCGACGACGCTGGTTGCCACAGTTCCGACGGCAATGAAGACTGCCGCGCGCGGCCGCTTGCGATACAGGAATGCACCGATCAGCAGCAGGAGGATCACGATGCTGCCGATCGGCCCGCCCAGGAAGTCGACGACCTTGGCGAAGCCGGTGAGCGCGCCTTCGCGACTGCTCTCCATGGTCCGTCGCCAGGAGTCGTCCAAGCTCTTCCATGGCGGTGTGATCACGTTCGACATGATGATCGCGGCCTCGACGATGCCGAGAATCAGCAGGACGACGCCCGAGATCAGCAGCCCCGGCGGCCGTGTGGCGGGGACCGGCCCGGAAGTGTTCCGAGCGGTCTCCGGCGGGCTGTTCACAAAAAGACTCCTTCGTGCCGTCGCGTGACTGGGTCTTTCGGCCACCGGGTCGAGGCTAGTCCCCAATACCGAGTGCCTACTAGGTTTGTTATCGCGATGTTATCCCCGACCTCTTAAGGTGAGACCGTGGACACCGGAGAGAAGGGCCGAAATATGACCGTCCGACCCCGGAAGGGCGGCAGTTACGCCGTCGGTCGGGCCCGACGAACCCGGATCCTGCACGTCGCAATGGAGGAGTTCGCCGAGAACGGCTACCGCGGTGCCTCGCTCGCCCGGATAGCCGAGCGTGCGGAACTCTCCCAGCCTGGCCTGCTGCACCACTTCCGCACCAAAGAAGAGTTGCTGGCGGCCACGCTGGACATGCGTGACGACATGGACGTAGAGCGCTTCACCGACGCGGACGGCGCGCGGCTCACCGGGATCCCTGCGATGGAGGCCCTCGCAGACCTCGTCGAGCGCAACCAGCGCATCCCCGGCCTCGTCCAGCTTTTCACCGTCCTGAGCGCCGAGTCCGTCACCGTCGATCATCCGGCCCACACCTGGGCCCACAACCGCTATCGGCGTATTCGAGCGTTCATCGCGGACGGTATCCGCGCCGGGATCGCGTCCGGAGAGTTCCGGGCCGATATCGATCCCGAGGCCCACGCGTTCCGGCTGGTTGCCATGATGGACGGACTCCAGCAGCAGTGGCTGGTGGATGCCGAGGCGGTGGACATGGCGGCGGTGTTCCGGATGTATCTGTACGAGACACTCGACGCGATGCGAGCCCGGTAGGCCTGGTCTTTCCAAAACAAAACCGCGCGGGGTGTGTGTCACACCCCGCGCGGTTTCGAATAATCGGACTCAGGCGGAAACGATCACCGATGAGCCGTGGCCGAAGAGGCCCTGGTTTGCGGTGATGCCGATGCGAGCGCCTTCGACCTGACGGCCTTCAGCTTGCCCTCGCAGCTGCCAGGTGAGCTCGCAGACCTGCGCAAGTGCCTGTGCGGGAACAGCTTCGCCGAAGCAGGCGAGGCCACCGGACGGGTTGACCGGGATGCGGCCACCGATGGTGGTGTCGCCGGCGCGCAGGAGGTGTTCGGCCTCGCCGCGCTTGCAAAGTGCGAGGTCTTCGATCCAGTCGAGCTCGACGGACGTAGCGAGGTCGTAGACCTCGGCCACGTCGACGTCCTCAGGCGAGATGCCGGCTTCTTCGTAAGCGGCGTAGCCGATGGATTCCTTGAACGTGCGCTCCGGTGCAGGCACGGCGGAGCTGGAATCGGTGGAGAAGTTCGGCATGTCCATGATCGTCTGCGGGAACGTCGGCGTGACCGTCGAAATCGCCTTGATGCGAACAGGTTCCGCGATACCCATCTTGCGGGCGTATTCCATCGACGTCAGCAGGATGGCTGCTCCGCCGTCGGAGGTAGCGCAGATGTCGAGGAGGTGCAGCGGGTTGGAGACCACGGGGGAAGCCAACACGTTTTCGACGGTGACCTCCTTGCGGTATCGCGCATTCGGGTTGTTCAGACCGTGCTTGGCATTCTTGACCTTCACGTTGGCGAAGTCCTCGGACGTTGCGCCGTAGAGATCGATGCGTCGACGCGCATTGAGCGCGAAGTACGCCGGGTTCGTCATGCCCATGAGGCGGAAACGCAGCCAGTCCGGATCGTCCCAACGCTCACCGGCGACGGGAGCGAGGAAACCCTTGGGGGTGGTGTCGGCACCGACGACCAACGCGACCTCACTGAGGCCGGCGAGGATGCGGGCGCGAGCCGTATCGAGTGCCTGGGCGCCCGTTGCGCACGCGGCGTACGACGTGGCGACGCGAGCGCCGTTCCAGCCGAGGGCCTGAGCGAAGGTGGCTCCGGCGACGTATCCGCCGTATCCGTTGCGGACGGTCTCGCCGCCGACGATGAAGTCGACGTCTTTCCAGTCGACACCGGAATCAGCGAGTGCGGCGCGAGCGGCGGCGACGCCGTACTTCACGAACGACTGGCCCCACTTGCCCCACGGGTGCATACCTACACCGAGTACTGCGACGTCTTTGCTCATGACTGCGACTCCTGTACTGCTGCTGCGACGGGCTTCCAGCGCCACGTCGTGCGGACTCCGGTTTCGTCGGTGTACAGCGGCTCGACAACCAGTTCGACGGTGTTGCCGACCTTGAGATCGTCGACGCCGTAACCGTCGGCCACCTGGCCGAGGATGACGAGGCCTTCGGGCAGCTCGACGGCTGCGAGGGCGAACGGCACGTACGGGTCGGAGCTGGGGATGTACGGCGGTGGCGGCTGGTACTGCGCGTCGGTGTACGACCAGACCGTGCCGCGACGCGAGAGCTCGGTGTCGGCGAATTCTTCACCTGAGCAGCTCGGGTTCTTGCAGAACGTGGTCTCGCGGGGGAAGGAAATGGTGCCGCAGGATTGGCACTTGGTGCCGATCAGAGCCGGTTCAGCGCCGGTCGTGAACCAGCCCTCAACTGCCGGCGTTGCAGTCTCGCTCATGCATACCTCATCTGTGGGCGTACCTGATCCGGAGATCGAGGCCGCTGTAGCCGCTTACTGAAACAAGTTGCAGTATTACACGATATGCAGCGCAGATGGGTCGAATTTTTCGGTCAGTGGGACGCCTTCCAGAGCCTGCGACGCGCTGATTTTGCCTGAGCTGCGGCGTTGATGATCGATAACGCCTCAGCCTGATCGAGGATCTTCTCGCGAATCCGTCCGTGGGCGGCCCCGCGTTCACGTTCTGCTTTGTCGATGGCGTGCCAACCGGCGCGATCGACGACGGCTGATTGCCGTGACCGGACCAATCGATCCAGGGCGGTTGCGTCGGCCGAGGGGCTGGTCAGGTTGCCGTTGTTGAAGTCGTCCACGAGCTTGCCGACGGTTTCCTGGGCGCAGGATTTGTTGGTGCCGATGAAGCCGCTGGGGCCACGCTTGATCCAGCCCGTTGCGTAGACACCGGGCGCTTCGAGGACACGGCCTCCGTCGTTGGGAATCACCGAGGCCCGCTCGTCGAACGGGACACCGGTGAGGGGGACGCCGCGATAGCCGATGGACGTGAGTACCAAGCCGGTGTCGATGGTTTCGGTGTCGCCGGTGGGTTCGATACCGGCGGCGCCGTCGCCGTCGACGAGTGTGTTGCGGTCGAACTCGACGCCGGTGACGTGGTCCTCGCCGGTGATGGCAGTCGGTGTGAGCAGGTAGCGCAAGGTGATTCGTTTGCTACCGACATCGACGTGATCGCGGTTCTTCAACGCCTCGAGGAGTTTGAGTTTCTGCTCGACGGCATGCGGCAGTGCGTCTGCGTGTTCGGTGGCCGGATCGAGAATCATGTCGTCGGGGCCGACGGACAGTTCGATGTCCGGCAGGGCCATCAGGCCCGTGAACTCGGGAACGGTGAAGGCGGACTGCGCGATTCCGCGTCGGCCGACGATGACTACCTCTTCGACGAGGCTCTTCCGCAGCGCTGCGAGCGCGTGGGCGGAGATGTCGGTGGCTGCGAGCTTCTCCGGGTCTGCCGTCAAGATGCGAGCGACGTCGAGTGCGACGTTGCCGTTTCCGATGATGACGGCGCGTTGATGCGAGAGGTCGAAGACGTCGTCGGCATGATCGGGGTGGCCGTTGTACCACGCCACAAAGTCTGTGGCCGAAGCTGTTCCGGGCAGATCGGCACCCGGGATGTCCAGGCCGCGATCGGACGAAGCGCCTACCGCGTAGAGGACAGCGTGATGGTTTTCAAGAAGTTCGTTGTGGGAGAGGTGATTACCGATCTCCACGTTCAGGTAGAACTCGAAACCCTTTTGTGCGGCGATCTTGTCGAACAGGCGGGTGACCTGCTTGGTCTTCTGATGATCGGGAGCTACGCCGGCGCGAACCAGGCCGTAGGGCACGGGAAGTCGATCGAAGACGTTGACCTGCACATCGGGCTGAGTCAGCAACTCGTCGGCCGCATACATCGCCGACGGACCGGAACCGACGATCGCAACACGCAGCGGTGGACGCCCCTGATCGACGGTGGTGGCCGGAATCACCTTGGCGAGCAGTGGCCGCGGCCGCTCCTCTTTGTAGAAATCCGCATTAATCTGCAAGAAAACACGTTGCGGGTCAGTCAGTTTCGACTCAGGCACAATCGCATCGACCGGGCAGGCCGATACGCACGCCCCGCAGTCGACGCAGGCCTGCGGGTCGATGTGCAGCATCTCGGCGGTGAGGAAATCCGGCTCGTCCGGCGTCGGATGGATGCAGTTGACCGGGCAGGCGTAGACGCAGGAGGCGTCGCTGCAGCAGGACTGTGTGACTACGTGTGACATGGCGGCAAAGTTCCGATCTAGGCTGCGGCGTTGTGTGTGCTGCGATGGGGCTCGCTGCGGAAACGTGATGCGCGGCCATCCATCTTGCAGGCCTTCCACACCAGGCGCGACGCGCGATTCATCAGGCCGGTTTCTGTGGCGAGCATGCGAACGTCACCGAAGTAGTTGCGCAGAGTCTGACGCGATTCGGGGAGTTCCCAGAACAGGTCCTTCTTCACGGATGCCGGGATGTCGAACTGCTTCCAGAAGGTCTTCGGCGGAATCACGATGGCGTCGCACAGGATTCGCATGACCAAGGGGAAGAGAAGTGACAGCACAAAGCGGCTGGGGCGGGACATCAGTGGGATGCGTCGGCTCAGGAGCTTGTGCGCAAACGAGATATGACGTGCTTCCTCGGCAACGTGAATTGCCATGACGGACGCCATGATCGGGTGAATATCACCGCCGGCGCGCAGGATGCTCTTCTGAATGTGATCGATCGGTTCCTCGCCGGCCAAGACGCCTACGAAGAAGATTTCGGGAAGTGGTCCGGCAGCGAGGGGGATGAACGGTGCCAGCATGCGCATCGGGCGGCTCATGCCGGGAGCGTCGACGCCGATGCGGTTCACCATTTCCTGGAACATCATGGTGTGGTTGCACTCTTCGACGGATTCGTGGGTGCAGTAGCGGGCCTCGGCCGACTGATTGGGCAGCGAGAAGACGTACTGCATCATGCCGCGGATCAGGATGTTCTCGAATTGGAGGCCGACCTTCGCGACGTTGGCCTGCCGCCACATCCCGATCTCGATCTGCCTGGCCTCGCTCTGCGCCTGGTACCAGGGGTGGGCGCCCAGCGGGTCTGTCTCGGCCGGGAGGATCCAGCGGGGGTCGTTGGGGGTAACCGCGAGTTCGGGGGAGTCCCAGTCAATATCGAGGTAGGGGTCGAAGCGCTTGTGTACCGATCCCTCGGACAGGAGGCGGAGTGTCTCGTTGTACGAGTCGTCGGAGGCTTCCGCGTTCTTGTCGAACGCCGTCGTGAGCGTCATATTCGTCTCCCTCTTCGGTGGTATCGAGGGCCGGTTCGTGTGATCGCAGGCACTCGGTCTGCGTTTAATGTAACCGCAGGTATCAGGAAAAGCTAGCCCTCTTCGGCCTGGTGGGGCTGGGCCGCATAACTTACTGTTGAGTAGCTTCATGAACCCGCAGACAGGACCGGTACTGACGTGATCAGAAGTCTTTTCAGCAATTTTGTGTTGAGTCCGCCGACGCGACTCCGTTCGCTACTTCCGGCGCCTCCTGTTGGCTTCTCGGACAAGACCATCGTGCTGACCGGGGCGTCGTCCGGAATCGGTGAGGCAACCGCGCGCACGTTGGCCGCCCGGGGTGCCGAGTTGATTCTGATCGCCCGCGGCGTCGAAGAACTCGAGCGAGTGCAGCGCGGCATCCAACGGGAGGGTGGATTGGCGCACGTCTTGCCGGCGGATCTCTCGAAAGGCGAGAGCGTCGACGAACTTGCCGACGCCATTGCCGATCAATTCGGGGCCGTCGATGTTTTGATCAACAACGCGGGCCGCTCGATCCGCCGGACTGCTGCCGACTCAGTGGAGCGGTTCCATGATTATGAGCGCACGATGGCGCTCAACTACTTTGGGCCGGCGCGGTTGACGTTGCGGCTGTTGCCCTCGATGCTCGAAGCTCATTCCGGGCACATCGTCAATGTGGGGACGTGGGGTGTGAGCGCCGGTGTGATGCCCAGGTTCAGCGCCTATCACGCGTCGAAATCGGCGCTCAGTGCTTTCGGCCGCAGCCTTGGAGCTGAATGTCATGGCACGGGTGTCGACGTCAGTACGGTGCAGTTTCCGCTTATCCGTACGCCGATGATTGCGCCTACCTCCGACTACGTGAGTCAGCCGGCTTTGACGGCGGATCAAGCGGCGTCGTGGATAGTGAGGGCTATCGAGACTCGGCCGATCGAGTTGTATCCGCGTTATGCCGGGCTGTTGCGGATGCTTGGTGCGGTATCTCCTTCTGCGACAGATGCTTTGGTGCGTAGAGCGGGAATCTGAGGTCTTCGAGTATTCGCGAGCAGAGACGTCAATCCAGCGCACAGCAGCATCAGTGCAGTTTCGATGGCTTGGAACTGCCAGTACCGACTCTGCGGATGGGAGAGGATTTCGTAGTGGTCGATGCCTTGCTGCCTGAGGCAGTAGTCGAATTCCAAGATCCGTTCCGCATACTCGATCTGCGCGCGGGCACGGTCCTTGTGGGTAGTTCCGCCAGCTCGGACATTGGCGTAATCCGTGCTCTCGCAGAGTGAATTGTCCGCCGTGATCATGTTGCCGTCGCGATCGGTGAATCCAGCTCCGACAACCCAACTCGCGTCGACGGTGTAATAGGGGGACGGCGCGTACTCGGACGCTCGGGCGTAGCCGCTAATGGACTGCACCTTCGTGTCCGGTTCTGCGTAGTGAGGCCGGAGCAGTGCTGTCAACACCACGGGTGCGATCAGGAACATGACGAGTGTGGCGACCATTGCGCAGACTGTGTTGCGCCCACATGATGTGAGTGCGGCATTGTCGCCAGGTCACCAAGATCATGGGACGGCCCGAACAACCGAGAGAAAGGCAGTCTTCATGGTCAGGACGCTACCGTTCGTGTGCGAGAAATTCGGGGTGTCGGCATTGAATAGGATTGACCAGAATTATTAGTTCGGTTGAGATTCGATAATTATCCTCCAAAAGTACTAGTGCATTCGCATGTATTCTGGTAATGCCCATAGATTTGTTGTTTGCATGCGAATATGAGCTTAATTCGCGGGAGTGTGGATGCGAAAATTTCGACCGTCCGTCACACAAGGGGGAGATGGCAAGTGGTGACCATTCGTCAGCAACCTTCGTTGCTCGCGAAGATTTCGCTGGAAGCTCGAGAGCTTCTATCGCGGAATCCGGCTGTGTTGGCGACTATTGCCGGAATCCTTAGCGCGGTCTGGGTTTTCGGTGCAACATGTAGTCTATTCGGCGGCAAGGGGTACTCAGGAGGCCAGAGTCTTGCCAACCCGGGGGTTCTCGCAGGGACAGCGACAATCCTGGTGGCATTGACAGTCGTTGCATGCTTCCGTCGTAGGTACCCAGTGTGGATGTATTTGTTGACGCTCGCCGGAACGGTGGCGCTCGGACTCCTACTGGAGGACCGCGGAGTGGCTGCTACTCCGCTGTATTGGTGTGCGATTGTTTACTTGGCTGGGAAGGCCAGCGGAAGTCGCTTGGCGTTGCTGGTGATGCTCGGGATGACAGCGGATCTATTGCTGACAACCAAACTCAAGTTGGTCGGCGAGGGTATGACGCTCTCTCAGGTTCCGATCGGGGATTTGCCGATTCTGCTGTTCGCGCCGGTTGTGAACATCGCGAGTAGCTACGCAGTCATGATCACGATCGGGATGGTTGTCTCGAGACACCGATCTCAAACTTCCGCGAGTTCCATGGCTATGGAGCAAATGCAGTTGAATCACGAAGCGCGACTGAGTGACGCAATCGCAGAGGAGCGCCAGAACATGGCGCGTGAACTGCACGATGTTGCCGCACATCACCTCACCGGAATGCTCATCCAAGCGAAGTCGGCAGACAAGTTGTTGTTGTCCAATCCGGATCAGGCGAAGGCATTGCTCGGGGGCGTGATCGACCATGGCGACCGCGCGTTGAACAGTTTGCGCCAGACTGTGGGGATTCTGCGTATCGGTGGGACGGATCCCAGGTATCCACAGCCGATGATCGCCGATATTCCGCAACTGGTCGAGGGCTGTCGGGCGTCTATTCCGCTGTTGGAACTCGATCTGGAGGATGCTTTCGAGGAAATCGATAGCGCAGTCCAACTGTCTTCCTATCGTGTTGTGCAGGAAGCATTGTCGAATGTTCTCCGCCATGCGCCGCAGAGTTCCGCGAAGGTGAGTGTGCGATGCGAGAGTGACTCAATCCGCCTCGACATCACCAATAGTGCGGGTATGGGTGCTGCTGCTACCGACGGTCAGAGCTTGGGGATTTCAGGAATGCGGGAACGAGTAACGCTGTTGGGCGGCACACTCCTCGCCGGACCCCTCGGCAACGGCTGGACAGTAAAAGCAGTCATCCCTACGGCCGGCCGAATTGTTGGATGATCCCTCCCGCGTTGTCGGCGCAGTCGAGCCGTGCCTCGGGATGTTTGAGATCTGTTGTGACTGAATCAGGCGAATTCATCTTGGGTGTCTGTCCGATTTGATAGCTTGAGTCCGCTACCGGGATCAACAATTCGCGGAGGGACGTGACGGTGACCTACTCCACCGCAATCGACGAACCAGAGAACGATGAGGCAGAGCCGAAAGCTGAGTGGGGTTGGTGGGGGAGCAGTCAAGGCTCACAACTCTCGAAAACGGGTCGCGTAGGTGTTCTATTTGTCGGCGTACTGAGTGTTGTGTTTATGGTTGTCGCGACGTTGATCGGAGATACTTTTCCGAAAGATTCCGATTCTCAACTCGATTATGGGCAACTTCTCGGTCCGATACTGGTTATTGCAATCAATACGGTTGCACTGGTGAGGGCGAGATGGCACCCAGTCGCGCTTTTTGCTGTAAGTGTTTTTGCGATGGTTGTGCTGGCACTGGTTCTTGGCAATCGTGGTCCGGCAGTGACTCCTTTATATTGGGTTTCGATTCTGATGCTTTCAATTAGAACAGAAGGGCGCACATTCTATCTGGCAGTCCTGGCCGGACTCAGTGCTGACATTCTCGTCAGCGTCAATCTTCGAATCAATGATCTAAATTTGCCACTCTCATCCGGCGCATTCGGAGATTTGTTGTTCTCACCAGTAATGAATGTTCTGATGAGCTATGGAATTTTTATTGCACTGGGGAAGGTTGTGCGGAATCAGCGGCGTCACAAGTTGGTCGATGAGGTGCAGATTCGGCAGTTGAAGCAGGAGCGAGATGTGGATGTTCAGAATGCTTTGGCTGATGAGAGAGCGCGTATGGCTCGTGAGCTTCATGATGTCTCAGCGCACCATCTGACGGCTGTAATAATACAAGGCAAAGCGGCAGCCGAGATCTTTGAGACTGCGCCAGGAGAGGTGAAGGATTTACTCTTCGGGGTTGTTGATCAGGGTGAACGTGCTCTTCGGAGCCTTCGTCAACTTGTTGAGGTCCTGCGGATTGGACCTACCGAATCGCAAAGCCCCCAGCCGAACATTCAATCGGTTATGAGTCTGGTTGATGGATGTCAAAGATCGGGCCTTACAATCACGGTCGATATTGGTAGTGACCTGTCGGATATTGATAGTGCTATACAGGTATCTTGCTATCGAATAGTGCAAGAAAGCCTGTCGAATGTCCTTCGGCACGCGTATGGAAGCCGCGTTGCTGTGGCGATAAGACGAGATTCGGGAAGTCTGAAAATAATGGTCGAAAACGATGTGGGAGTGTCGCTTGACCGCGACATGCATGGGCAGGGGCTCGGACTGGTCGGACTCAGGGAACGCACCGAGTATCTGGGCGGTGTCTTCCATGCCGGACCTTCGGAAGAGGGTCGTTGGAAAGTGCAAGCAAAAATCCCACTCGAAGGGTTTATCTACCAATGATCACGGTCCTTATAGTCGACGATCAGCCTATAGTTCGGCGCGGATTAAGGCTGTTTTTGACAAACTATGAAGATATAGTTGTAGTTGGAGAGGCGAACTCCGGACCGGATGCTGTATATCAGTCCGGTCAGCTCAACCCGGATGTCATTCTCATGGATATTCGAATGCCGGACGGTGATGGACTGGCTGCAGCGAAGATTATTCTCTCGAATCATTCAATGCAAAAGATAATAATCATCACCACATTCGGGCACGATGACTATTTGTATTCGGCGATCGATCTGGGTGTTTCGGGATTCATCCTGAAAGATGCCGGTCCAAGTGAGTTGGCGCAGGCTATCTACAATGCGCACAAAGGTGGTACTACTATCAGTCCTACGTTGCTTGGTAGTTTGACGCGCGAATTCGGGCGCCGATCAGTGGTGCAGGTGAAGGATGTGCAACCAGTTGAAAGTGATTCGATCCTATTGACCGCTCGGGAAGCAGAGATTGTTCACTGTCTTGCCCGGGGTCTGAGCAACGACGAGATCTCAGTAGAACTAAGCATCGAGGTTAGTACCATTAAGTCTCACCTTGGGCGCATATCGAACAAGGTGGGAACGAAGAGTCGACTTCAAACCGCGATCTGGGCCTACAGGTCAGGTCTGGTTGATGCTCGATCTCAGGAGTGACGGAGATGGCCAGTGTTCTGCAGCTAAGAATTCTTTCGGAGTTCCGTCGAGGATGCTGTGCAATTGGCGTTGCGGAAAACTGGCTGTTCCGGATCCGGAGTGCATGAACTCGATTTCCGGTGATCCGAGCAGACACAAGATGTAGAGGCATACAGAGGGTCCTGGGATGTGAGGATGAAGGTTCCTACACCGAATCCGAACACACCACAGGACCCATGAACCAGACTACTAACCTCGTCGCCGACACCATCTGCCGAACCGTCGAACTCGGCGTCACCATCACCGGCGCCGCCATCGCCGAACGCTTCACCCACATCGAATGCAGACCCGTCGAACACGACCCGACGTGCCCGTCCTGCGGCAAACCTGGCCGACTCCGCGACCACGTCACCCGCACCCTCGCCGACCTCCCCGTCGTCGGTCATCCCACCCGCCTTCACATCCGGCTACCCCGATTCACCTGCGGCAACGATGCCTGCGAGGTGGCGGTGTTCCGTCAACGCATCGACACGGTGGCCGCCTCGAAAGCCTGCACCACCCGCCGGACCGCCGGCTGGATCCTCGGACGCCTCGCCTGCGACAAGATGCCGGTTTCGGCGGTGGCCACGGCGTTGGGGTTGAGTTGGGACGTGGTGAACTCCCTCGCCCTGTCCACGGTCCGGCACCTGGTCTACGACCAGCCCGGCCACCTCGACAGAGTTCGGGTCCTGGGTGTGGACGAACACAAGTGGAAACATGTACGCGGGCAAGGTGATCCGAGCTTTGTGACGGTGATCGTGGACCTGACTCCGGTCATCGACGGTACCGGCCCGGCCCGGTTGCTCGACATGGTTCCCGGCCGTTCCGCTGCGGCGCTCAAGGACTGGCTGCGTGAGCGTGATCAGGTGTTTCGGGACCGGGTGAAGATCGTGTCGATGGATGGGTTCGCCGGCTACCACTCGGCCGCCAAAGACGTATTGTCGCAGGCCAGGACGGTGATGGATCCCTTCCACGTAGTGCACTTGGCTGCGGAGAAGTTGACCGTGTGTCGGCAGCGGGTCCAGCAGGTCACGCTCGGTCACCGCGGCCGGTCCGGTGACCCGTTGTACGGCATCAAACGGGTGCTGCTGACCCGAGAGACGTTGCGTACCGACAAACAGAATGCGCGACTTGAGGCGGTGTTCGCGGACGAGGAACACATCGATGTCGAGGTCACCGAACGCGTCTACCAGGAACTTGTTGCCGCGTACGATGATTCGGACAAGCGGGCGGGGAAGTTGGCGATGTACAAGGTCCTCAATCGCATCAAATCCGGTGTCCCGAAGGAACTTGCGGAGTTGGCTCAGCTCGGTCGCAGTCTCTGGAAACGGCGGAAGGAGATCCTGGCCTACTTCGATACCGGTGCATCGAATGGTCCTGTCGAGGCGATCAACGGCCGGCTCGAGTATCTACGAGGTATCGCGCTGGGTTTCCGCAATCTCGATCACTACATCTTGCGGTCACTGATTCACTCGGGTCAGCTCCGGGAATCAATCAATGCACTCTAGAAACGGAAGAGCCGGAAAACTGTGCGAAACCGGCAGGTTGAAAACCCGCGAGCAGTTGGTCGTCGATCGGCGATCAACTGCTCGCGGGTCGGTCTCATGGATGAACCTTTATCGAAGTGTGATTCGGTAACGCTGTGCGCCAAGCGATTCACCTCGGAAGCTTCGGTCGCATCCGTGCAATCGCTGTGAGATCGGGGTTTATTAATTACTGGACCCCTCGGGTGTGACCATTCTCTGTGGCGAAAGACGTTGATCAAATCCAGCCGAAAGTGAACTGTGAATCCTTCAAATAAAGAGTTAGCAGAATATCGTGCTTAAGCCGCTCCAGGAATAAGGTCCGTCGTCGATTTGGTGCTTCTGGTTTCCTGATTCAGCGATCTCCTGAAATTGGAGTACAGACTTCATTCTGAATATCCTTTCATATCACTAACTTGGGATCGATCCTCATCCATGTCGGACAAGGTCGGTGATGCAGTACTTCGCTGGGGAAGTGTCCTTCTTGCTTCATCCTTTCTCTGTTGGACTCCTCTCCGTTAACCCTCGACGGGTTGTCTAGGCGACTGAACGCTCGGCGTTCAGTTTCGGGGGGTGCAATGGAATCTCCATTCCGAGGAACGGGGCAGTAGCTTCATGTGTTCCTCGGAGGCTGTCGGCGTAGAGGCCAAGCATGTTGGAAACGCCGGCCGAACCGGTTGCCCAGTCCGTGGACAGTCGGAGTAACTGTTCGCCAGGAAAGTGGATTCCAGCCCCGTGTGGAATCGCGTGCAGTTGCAAGCGTCTGACCTGAGCGTCGAGGTGCTCGCGCGTCTGGCCGTAGTCCCGACCACTTTCGAGGAGTTTGAGTAGGTAGTAGATGAATCCAGCGCGCCCGTTGAACAGATTGGACTGGATGCAGAATTCTGCGGTCGCGGCATTGCTGATCTTCACGAGCAAGTCCTCGTACCGAGGCTCCGGGCTGTGTGACGCTACGCGCATGATCGCTAGCCCGACTCCGGTAGACCCACTGGCGATATATGGCAGTCGTCGCCATCCTTCGTTCAGCTGGAGTGATCCGTCGGGACAGTCGATGAGCAGCGAAATATCTTGTTCGAGTGCTTCTTTGGCGTCGTCAAGATCTTGTTTGTGCCCGAGGACTTCGTACGCGCGTATCCAGAAGAGTGACTGTCCGCTCGCTCCATGCATGAGGCCACCCTTTCCGGTGGCGACGTGCAATTGCCCATTTTCGGATTGAATGGAACTGTTGGGGACTTGTAGACGGTCGTGCATGACCTGTCGGATGCGATTGGCCGCGTCGAGTGAGGCAGGGTCACCATTCCGGTGGTGCCGTTCTAGAAGGTAGAGCCCGATGCCGGCGAGTCCACTGAAGAGCTCGGACGGGAGCAGTTCGAACGGAGCTCGATAGATTCTCTCGGCCCACATATCGGCGGTGCTGTGCAGCCCGAGGCGTTCGAAGGTGCTTGCAGCACCGGCTAATCCGTCGTACAAACCCACGCTGACGTTCGGGGTGCGCTGAATCGTGTGGTCAACCCATTCCGTCGCGAGGCGCTTATCTTCCTCGCTCATGGCGGTAGTCAGGAGATTTCCGCACGGTCCGTGAGCGATGCTCAAGGAATCTCCCGAGAACTGTGCGATGTCCCCGGGGTAAAGGCGATCTGAGCGCGAGAGTTGCCGCGACTCACGGATGCCAAGGTCGATCAGTGACTGGATCTTTTCAGCGCCGTCCGCGTCGTGGACACTCCATTGCTGGATAGACTCCATAGCTCGGAGGGTATGGATGCCAGCGTTATTCGCGTTTAGTCGCGGACGAAGTACCTCGAGAATGCTCTGGCAGTAGCTATCGGGGAGTTCGAAAAGTTCGTGTGCTTCCGCGACCAGTTGCTCAATTTTTTCGGCGCTGAGATCGAGCAACACGGTGAGTGGCAAGAATATCGAAATTTTCAGGCAGGCAAGAGAGTACAGATCTGCCGACAACCCGGTTCGTCCGTCCACAGGTGTGAAACCAGGAGCGCCCATCGGCTGCACTATCTCGTCTTGCCCTTCGACGTAGGACATCTCGAAATCGATGATCTTGATCGAGTTGTCCGGCAGGACCAGGATATTGTTGGGGTGGAGGTCACCGAACACGATCCGCTGACTGTGCAGGTGCTCGATGGCAGATTGAACCTCGTTGACGATGCCAAGAGCCCAATCGCGGTATGTCGCTCGGTCCAGCTGTGTTTCGTTGGCGCGCACCAGCGGATTACGTTCGACCAGTTCTTTATTGAGAGTCGTGCCGTGAACGTATTCCTGCACCAAGAAGTGGTGGCTCGAATGCTCGAAATAGTCGAGTATGCCTGCAAAATACGGTGATTCGTTCAGCATCTGCAAAATATCTCGTTCACGCTGGAGGCGCGAAACTGCGTCGCGGCCATCCGGTGTGATTCCGGCGAACGGCCGTGCCTCCTTGACGACGATCTCGGCACCATTGCCGTTGAGGGCTTTGTACACGCCGCCGCCGTTGGAGAAATGGAGAGCGTCGATCATTTTGTACGGGAACGTCTGGTGGTCGCCGTCCGCGTGGAGAAGTTCCTTTTGTTTCGCGATGAAGTCCGGAACTTCTACCCAAGTGGGCGGCCGGAATGCGGGCTGGCGGAGGTCAGGGACGAGACGGCCGTCGGGATCGGTGATCGCAGGCACGAGTTCGTCGTACTGGTCACGAACGTATTTGAGCGCGAATCCCCCGTACCTGACGTAGAGGGGACCATCCTGCCATCGGAGGTCGGAGAGGATGTATGGTCCGTCGAATCCTTGAAGGAGCTCGTTCAGTTCATTGAGGAGGCTCTCGCACGTCTCTGTATCGGGAGGGTAGATGGTGATGAATTTTCCGCTGCCTCCACGGTGTGCGTACTTCATATTGGAACGGAGCATCGCTGCAGAGTTGGGCAGGAATTTGAACGAGTAGTGCCGTTCGATGCAGTACTTGGATGTTATGTCCAAGATTGCCTGGGCATTCTGCAAAGTTGCCGAACAGTGGATCTTCCACCCTTGATCCGGAAGTTTCACTGACAACGACGGCTGATGATGTTGCCATCCATGGGATTCCACGGATTTCCACTCGACATCCGATTCGAGGTCAGTCAGTTCGTATCGTCGGACGTTGGCACTGAGACGCTGCGTCTGATCTTGGTGGGGTCGATCGTAGAATCGCCTGTCAGCCAGGGCGTATTCGAGATACTTCGTATCCATTGACTTCACCTCCCCTGATCGGCGACCGGAATGCGTCCCAGCCTCTGTGTGGTTTGTTAACTAGGAGCCAGAGGTTCCCAGATTTTGAACTCACGCCGTGAGATACCTCGTGAGGTGGGAAACGGACTTGTGGATCATGCGCCGGTCTTTATCGGCTCATGTGGATCAGGATAGGGCAAATCCATTGTGCAGTGGTCGATTTGGGAAAATTTGTCAACGAAATTTCGAAGCAATTCTTTTGGACACTGCAGTGTGTTGAATCAAGGACATTCACCTGCGAGCAGATAGGTTGCTTCTTCTTGACGCGCCGAACCGAATGCCCTGGTGGATGGCACCTCATCAGGGCATTCGGTTGTCGGTTGTTCGTCTGAAATCTGTTTCAGCCCAGCATTTCTACTCGACTGATCAGGGGAGAAGCTGGTTCAGGAAGGTGTTGCTGAATACCTTGTGCGGATCGAGCTGGTTGAACGCCGCGTTGGCGGTGTCCCAGTTGTTGTTGACGGGGACACCGTCACGGTAGGTCTGCGGCAGGTCGTGTTCGATGATCTGGGCGTCCTTGTACGGTAGTTCGCTGCTGAACGCCCAGCCCTTGGACCATTCGGGGCGGAAGGTCGCGTTCTCGTCGTTGAAGTGGCTGCGCATCCACTGTTCCATTTCGCGGTAGAACGCGAACATGCCGGGCGTGCCGGGAACGCCGAGGACGTTGAGCCAGATCGCGGTGTCCCATTCCGGGTGGTCGGGGCGGGGGCGCATCGCGGAGATGGTGGGGGCGCCGGCGGAGGGGACCTGGACGTCGGCGTCTTGGTCGAGGCCGCAGCAGCGGATTTCGACGGGGCCGTTGAGGGGGAACTGGCCGAGGGAGCGGTAGTGCTCGATGCGGCCGTTGTACCACTGGGTGAAGTCGTGGATGACCTGGCCGATGTTGGCGCGGGAGGTGATGACGGCGCCGCCGCCTTCGGTCAACCGGAGGGTGGTGGCTTTGATGTAGAACTGAACGTCTTTGGACCAGCCCCAGATGTCGCTGGCGTTGGTGACGGCGAGGCCGGCGACGGTGGTGGTGTACATCATCTGCCCGAATGCGGGTGCAATACCGGGGTTTCCGGCGTTGATCGCGGCGATCATGTCCGTCAGCGGTTCGGGGAGGTTGTCGGAGAAGACGTAGTTGTAGGGGCCGGTGACTTCACGGGAGGTGGCGGGTTTGGTGGGTTCGAGGGACCACACCTTCATCCACGGCTTCTCGGTGAAGGGGTACCAGATGGCTTCGGCGCGGCCGTTCTCGCGGACGAAGTTTTCGAAGGTGCGTCCGGGGGTGCCCTTGGCGGCGAAGAGTTCCTGCCAGCCGATGTCGGTGTAGCTGACGCAGCGTTGGCGGTAGTTCGGGGAGGCCTGCAATGTGACGGCGGTGATGAAGGTGCGGCCGAGGTTGGTCAGCAGCGGGCGGATCGCGGTGTCGGCGCGGTCGTAGGTCTTCAATGCGTATTCGGTGCCGTTCCAGACCACTGCAGTCAGGGAGGTGACGAGGTTGGAGAGGGAACCGAAGGTTTGTCCGGGGACGTGGGCTTCGCCTTCGGCGGGCAGGGCTGCGCCGTGGGCGTCGACGGCGAGGCAGCCGGCGATGGAGAGCACGCCCGGGGCGGGGAGGTTCGCGAAGCCGAGGCCTTGAGCCTGCAACGCGGTGGTGATGGCGTCGAGGGTGGCGCCGGGTCCGGCGGTGACGGTGGGGACGGGTCCGCCGGCGTCGACGTTGACCCAGTTCAAATGCACCATGGTGTCAGCCAAAATGACTTTGTCGCGGGGGGCGCCGTTGACGATGGTCAGGGGGGTCCAGCCGTGCATGGCTCCGCGGGGGCGGATGGTGTAGCCGTTGGCGTGGCCCCAGTTAGCCAATCGGACTGCGTCTTCGGGGGTTTTGGGGGCGCAGGTCCAGATGGTGTCGAGCATGATTTCTTTGGACCAGTTTTGGTAGGCCTGTTGGTAGAGGGCGATGCCTTCGGGGAATGCGGGGGGTGTGGGGAGGGTGGGGACGGGGCCGGCGGATCCGAGGCTGCTGCTTCCGGCGGGGATGGCGTAGGCGGGGGTCCAGGTGCCGGTGAGGGTGGTGGCGGCGACTGCGCTGGCTCCGGCGGCTGCGGCGATGAATCCGCGGCGGGTCAGTCGGGTTGTTTCGTTGTGGGCTGTCATGGTGGGGCTACTCCATCAGGGTCGGAAACTCTGGGTACAGATTTACCGTGGCTACGGTTGTGCCGATCGCTGTGATTCCTCGACCACGAAGGGTGTCAGGTAGAGGTTTACTGTTCGAGCGTTGAAAACGTGCGTCCACCAGCATGTTTGAAGGCTTGCTTAGAGTGGGGGTGCATCATGCGGTCAAATATAGAACACGTCTCATTTTTGGGGATGAAAACGCCAATCTAAATTGAGGATCAGTGAATATTCGGTTAGCGCAGTGAGGGGATTGAGGTGGAACTTCTGGCCCAAGTGCGACGCGCTGAATTAATACTAAAGTACTAGTAATTCTCCTCCGTGGGCCTTCTATTGCGACTTTAGTACTGGGTATTTTCGTAAATAATTCTCAATATTAATACTTTAGTAGTAGTAATCCGTCTGCAGATTTTCCTGGGAAGGTGCCGGATTTGAGAATGCCACTGTGTTGCGGCGCGCTTCAGGCGTCGGGCACGTGCGGAGGCGATCGGCATTGACTCCGGCGCCGCCGGCATGGTAGCTATTTAACGAGCGCTAAGTCAGTGATTGGGCTTCGCGTTCACGATCACGGTCCGGTGCCTGATGCAGGCATCTCGGGTGCCGGACTGTCTCACGTGCACGTCCTCGAAGGGAACGCAGATGACCAAGGCAGTAATCGTCGATGTAGTCCGGATTGCATCCGGCAAGGGCAAGCCCGGTGGGGCGCTGTCCGGAACCCACCCCGTGGAACTGATGGCGCACGTCCTGCGGTCCATCGTCGAGCGCAACGGCCTCGATCCCGCCCTGGTGGACGACGTCATCGGTGGTTGCGTCGGCCAGGCCGGCGAGCAGGCACTCAACATCACTCGCAGTGCCGTCCTCTCCGCAGGCTTCCCCGATTCGGTACCGGCCACCACCATCGACCGCCAGTGCGGATCAAGCCAGCAGGCAGCGCACTTCGCAGCCCAGGGCATCATCGCCGGCGCCTATGACATCGTCATCGCCGCTGGTGTCGAATCCATGAGCCGTGTCCCCATGGGCTTCACGTCGGTGGGCAAGGACCCTTCCGGCCCCGGCATCGCCGCTCGCTACCCCGAAGGCCTGATCAACCAGGGTATCTCCGCAGAACTGATCACCTCCAAGTGGAAGCTCGACCGCGAAGCGCTCGACGCATTTGCCGCACAGTCTCACCAGCGCGCCGCCGCAGCGGCAGCGGCCGGGCTGTTCGACAAGGAGATCATTCCCATCTCGGTGACCAACGCCGCCGGAGAGACTGTTTCGCATACCGTCGACGAGACCGTGCGCGCATCGACCACCGCCGAAGGCCTGGCCGGGTTGAAGCCGTCGTTCTACTCCGAGAAGTACGCGGAACGTTTCCCGCAGGCACAATGGGCTATCACCCCCGGTAACTCCTCGCCCCTCACCGACGGTGCGTCGGCCGCTCTGATCATGAGCGAAGAGATGGCGTCGAAGCTGGGCCTGACGCCCCGTGCCCGCTTCCATTCCTTCTCAGTCGTCGGCGACGACCCGTTGCTCATGCTCACCGCACCCATCCCCGCGACGCACAAGGTATTGGCTCGCGCCGGCCTGAGCATCGACGACATGGACACCTACGAGGTCAACGAAGCATTCGCTCCCGTCCCGCTGGCCTGGGCGCACGAGTTCGGGGCCGACCCGGCGAAGCTCAACCCGTGGGGCGGCGCCATCTCGCTCGGCCACGCACTCGGATCCTCGGGCACCCGATTGCTCGCCACAATGGTCAACCACCTCGAAGCCACCGGTGGACGCTACGGCTTGCAGACCATGTGCGAGGGTGCAGGCATGGCAAACGCCACGATTATCGAACGTATCTAAAATCTCTCACCGTTCTCGAAAGGAATACACATGATCGTCAACGACAGCGTCGCCGTCGTCACCGGTGGAGCCTCCGGCCTCGGCCTGGCAACCGTCAAAGCCCTTCTCGCAGACGGGGCTAGCGTCGTCATCATCGACCTGCCTTCGTCCAATGGTGAGGTCATTGCCAAGGAGCTCGGCGACCGCGTCCGCTTCGCCGCTGCCGACGTCACCGACGAGGCTGCCGTCACGGCCGCACTCGACCTGGCCGAGACCCTCGGGCCCATCCGCGTTGCAGTCAACTGCGCCGGAATCGGCAATGCCATCAAGACCGTCAGCAAGAAGGGTGCCTTCCCGCTCGACGCGTTCAAGAAGATCATCGATGTCAACCTGATCGGCACGTTCAACGTGCTTCGCCTTGCTGCGGAGCGTATTTCGACGACCGAGCCCATCGACGGTGAGCGCGGCGTCATCATCAACACTGCCTCGGTTGCTGCGTACGACGGTCAGATCGGTCAGGCTGCCTACTCCGCATCGAAGGGTGGCGTTGTCGGCATGACCCTGCCCATCGCCCGCGATCTGGCGTCGCTGCTCATCCGCGTCAACACCATCGCTCCGGGCCTGTTCAAGACCCCGCTGCTCGGAAGCTTGCCGGAAGCAGCTCAGGCGTCGCTCGGCCAGCAGGTTCCGCACCCCTCCCGTTTGGGTGATCCCAGCGAGTACGGAGCTTTGGCTGCGCATATCGTCTCCAACCCCATGCTCAACGGTGAGACCATCCGTCTCGACGGTGCAATCCGTATGGCACCGCGCTAATTTCGACCAAAACATGACTAGCGAAGTGGAAAATGCGAATTTGGTAGCGGTGGGGTGGCGATCCTTCCCGCCGCTGCCGATGAGCGACATCCTACGTAATTCGCTGGAGTTGTTCGACGAGAACGGTTACCACGGCACAACGGTGCGGCAGATCGCCAACCGTGTCGGGGTAACCGTTCCCGCGCTCTACTACCACCATGCGAGCAAAGAAGCCGTCCTGGTCGCGTTGTTCGAAGTGTCGATGGACGAGCTGAACACCAGAACCGAAGCGGCAGTGGAAGAAGCGGGCGAAGATCCCGTGACGCGATTCTCGCTACTGGTTGAAGCCATAGTTCTGTACATGACACATCGATCCCATCACGCAGCACTCGACACGGAGATTCGCCATGTCTCCCCGGAAAGTCGAAGTCGCTATGCAGCCAGTCGGAAGCGGCTCGAGCTCCTGATGCGCAAGATCGTCAATGACGGTGTGGCGTCAGGAAGTTTCTCGGTCACCGACACCGACGAGACTGTCCGGGCCATCCTCGGAATGTGCCAGTCACTGCCGCGGTGGTTCCAAACTGGTGGACCGATGACGCCGTCGCAATTGGCGGAGAAGTACGTCGATATCGCGCTGCATACTGTCGGGCATCGCTCGTAATTGAAGGCGGGCAACAGGTTTAACCTGTTGCCCGCCTTCAATGCCTAGTGGATGTCAGAGACGCGTGACCGTCAGTCCGCCATCGTGGTAATCGGACCGCAGGCGCTTCTTGTCGAACTTGCCGACGCTGGTCTTCGGAACTTCCTGCACCACAGCCCAGTTCTCGGGGAGCTGCCACTTCGCGACCTTGCCTGAAAGGTATTCCTGCAGTTCGGACATCGTCGCTGTCGAGCCTGCTCGCAAGACGACAGCAACCAACGGGCGCTCGTCCCACTTCTCGTCCGGGACACCGATAACGGCGGCTTCGGTGACATCCGGGTGCCCCATCACAGCATTCTCGAGGTCGACGGAGGAAATCCATTCGCCACCCGATTTGATGATGTCCTTGGAGCGGTCCGAGAGGCTGAGGAAGCCGTCGGCGGTGATAGATCCGACGTCGCCGGTCTTGAGCCAGCCCTCATTGAACTTGTCGGCTGCGTCGACGCCGTAGTAAGCGCCGGTGATCCACGGTCCGCGAACTTCAAGCTCGCCGACGGAAACACCATCGTGTGCAACAGTTTTGCCGTCGTCGTCGATCAGGCGCGCTTCGACGGAAGCGGGGAAACGACCCTGTGAGTACCGGTACTTCCACATTGCATCACCGGTGACGCCGACCGGGGGACGGGCAACCGATCCCAGCGGGGAGGTTTCCGTCATGCCCCACGCATGCAGGACGCTGACGTTGTGCTGCTCTTCGAAAGCATGCATCAGTGAGGGAGGAACGGCGGAGCCGCCGATCAGAACCTCACGGATGAACGAGATGTCCTGCGGGTTCTGCTCGAGGTAGAGGTGCAGTCCTTGCCAGATGGTGGGCACTGCGGCCGCGAACGTCGGCTTCTCGCTGGCGATGATCGCAGCCATCGGAGCGGGCTGCAGGAAGCGGTCGGGCATGATCAGTGACGCGCCGATCATGAAGGCGGCGTAGGGAAGTCCCCACGACATTGCATGGAACTGCGGAACAACTGCCAGCGCGCGGTCGCCCTGTCGGAGGTTGGGGCCATCGCTCATGCAGACCTGCATGGAATGCAAGTAGATCGAACGATGTGAGTACACAACACCTTTGGGGTCTCCGGTGGTGCCGGAGGTGTAACACATCGCAGCGGCGCTGCGCTCGTCAACCTCGGGCCACGCAAACTCCGTCGGCTGCTCGGCGATCAAGCCCTCGTACGTGTGAACCTCGACGCCCGCGGGAGCCTCGAGGCCCGCTGTGGAGGAGCCTGTCACGATGATGTGCTTGACCGTCGTGAGCGACGGCAACTGCGGGGCGAGCAACGGGATGATGGACGGATCGACGATGATCACATGATCTTCGGCGTGATTGGCAACGTGGATCAGCTGCTCCGGGAACAATCGGATGTTGAGCGTGTGGAGCACGGCGCCCATCGAAGGGATAGTCAGGTATGCCTCGAGGTGCTCAGAGTTGTTCCACATGAACGTGGCAACGCGCTGGTCTCCGTCGACGCCCAATCCGCGCAGAGCGTGAGCGAGCTGAGCGCAGCGCTTCCCGACCTCGGCATAGGTCAATCGGCGAGGGCCGGCTTCAGTCCAGGTCACAACCTCGGCATCGCTGTGCACCGTGGCGCCGTGGCGCAGAATTTGAGCAATGGAGAGTGGGGCGTCTTGCATCGTGCTCAGCATGGGCTGCTCCTGGTTGTCATGCGATCCTGTGCTTTCCAGACAGGTCGCAAACGACGTGCGTGTGATGCCAGATTAACCACACTTCTTTAACTGATGTTTAGTGACCCGCCCCACACTCGAAGAACCAGGCAATTACCAGCGCGCCCGGATCGATCACCCCGCGCGCAGCCTCGCCCACGTAACTTGCGCGGCCTCGATTGGCGACCATCGCTTCAGTTGATTCGGCGCCGGCGTGAGCGGCATTTGCAGCCTGACGCAGAGCGGTGTCGTACGTGGTGCCGGACCGAACTGCCTCCTCGAGCGCCTCGACGGCGGGGACTATCGCATCGACCATCGTCTTGTCGCCGGGGCGTGCGCCGCCGAGCGTGGTGATGTTGTCGAGGCCGGCTCGCGCAGCGGTAGTGACGGCCGCGAGATCGAACCTCCCGTTGCCCGCTGCGCGGTAGAAGTGCCGGAACCAGATGCCGAACAATGCGCCGGACGTCCCGCCGGCGTGCCCGAGGTATGCCTGCGAAAGTGCATCGAATGCGGTTGATGTGGAATAGGAATCCCTCATTGCCGTGAGGTCCAACTGTTCGAGGGCCGCCACCATGTTGGTTCCGAAGTCGCCGTCGCCGGCTCGGCGGTCCAAGTCGGTGAGCGCTGGTTCCTGATCGAGTACCTTCTGAGCCCAATCGGCTACCCACGCTGTTCCGTCGTCGGCTTGGGTCGTGGGAAGGGTGTACGTAGGGCCGAAGGATTCGCTCGGGCCCACTGCCGAGTACGTTCTTGCCGGCGAATTGGGCCATGCCGGAGCACTGCACGGAGCGTCCCATAATTCGAGGACTTGGTCGTCGACCCGCACCAGCGTGATGGAAGCTCCCGCCATGGTCAGTGCCGTGACAAAAGTTCCGACCAGTGGGCGCTCGATGCGAATTCCCTTCTGGTCCAGATATTCTCCGAGTTCCGCGAACAACAACTGCAATTCCAACGGATGGGTGGCGCCCAAGCCGTTGACTACTGCGATGACACGATCGCCGCTGACAAGTTGGAGTGAGTCGACGATCGGATCAGTCAGTCGTCGTACCAATTCAGGTGCAGGCAGAGCGTCGACGCGTTCGGTTCCGCGCTCGCCGTGGATTCCGATCCCCAGTTCCATCTGGCCCGCCGGCAGGTCGAACGACGGCTCCGTTGCGCCCGGGAGCGTGCACGGTGCCAGCGCGACGGCCATGCTGCGTGCGGATTCCGCTACTTGTCGGCCGATGCTGACCACCTCCGCCAAACTGTCACCGCGCTCGGCCGCTGCACCGCATACCTTTTCGACTACGACGGTGGCTGCAGTGCCTCGACGCCCGGGGCCGCTGCCGTCAGCTCGTTCCGAGGCCACATCGTCGTCGACCAGGACAATATCGGCGTCAATCACGTCCTCACGCAGTAACTCTCGTGCGATACCGAAATTCATGACATCGCCGGTGTAGTTCTTTACAATATGGAGGACACCGCCGCCGACGTCGATGGTTTTGGATGCCTCGTGAATCTGGAGCGCGTTGGGTGAGGTGAAGATCAGACCGGGGCAGACGGCAGTCAGCATGCCCGCGCCGATAAATCCGGCATGCAGAGGTTCATGTCCTGATCCGCCGCCGGACACGATGGCGACTTGCCCGCGCGGAAGAGGGTGCGCCCGCGTGAGGTATCCGGGGTCGGGATTCCAGGAAATATCATCGGTGGACGCGATCAGTCCACGAAGTGCATCGGGGACAAATGTCTTTGCGCTGCGCATGAACATGGTTCCAGCGTAGGTCTATCGCCGCGTTCAGGTACTGATTGCACTCACTCGATCCAGTACGGACTCGATATCGTCGGTGCTCACATCCCGGTGAGTCACAAACCGCACCTTGCCGGCCACAGTCACTGCGCCGACACCCACAGTGGCGAGGCGTGAAACAACGGCGCTCGGGTCGGTGACGTCGGCGAGAACGATATTTGTTTCGGGTTCTGTTGTGTTCCATCCACGTTCACGCAGTCCGCGTGCGAGTAGTTGTGCATTGGCGTGGTCGTCGACCAGTCGGTGACGCGAGGCCAACGCAACGATGCCGGCCGCGGCCAGCACTCCGCCTTGACGGATCCCTCCACCGAGCATCTTTCGGATGCGCCGCGCTTCAGCGATTCGCTCGGTGGACGCAGCCAACACCGATCCCACCGGCGCGCCCAACCCCTTGCTCAGGCACACCTGAACTGTATCGGCTCCCAGAGTCAACTCGTCGAGCGAAACATGCAGCGCTGCTGCGGCATTCCACAACCGGGCGCCGTCGAGGTGGATGAGCAGATTGGTTGATCGTGCGGCCTCGACCAGTGCCGTCCATTGAACAGTCGTCATGACTGCTCCGCCCGCGAAGTTGTGCGAGTTCTCCAGGCACAGCAACGTGGTATTCAGCGTGTAGTACGGACCGCCGGGCCCGACTGCTCGGCGAACCGTATCGGGAGTGGGCTGCCCGGGTCCACCGTCGTGGGGCAAGGCCATCGGCATGCCCTGAGCCAGCCATGCCGCGGTTCCCAACTCCGAACCGAGTACGTGTGAGTGCTCGGGTGCCAGAAACTGGTCGCCGCGACGCAGATGCATCATCAACGCGATGAGATTGCCCATCGAACCACTGGGCACCCACAGGGCAGCAGGAAACCCGAGTAGATCCGCCACTTGTTCCTCGAGTGCGGCCATCGTCGGATCGTGATCGAGGACGTCGTCACCGACTTCTGCGTCGGCCATGGCCTTGCGCATCTCCGAGTCAGGGGTGGTGACGGTGTCCGAGCGTAGATCGATATAGGTCGACGTCATGACTCATTCGATCAAGTTCGCTGCTTAACGGTCAACTGAACGCGATCAGGTACCCACAATCACCTGAAGCACCACAAACGCTGCGACCGCAAAGATCAAGTACGCAAACCACTTTTGCAAACGAGCCTTGTCGATGTGTTGACCGAACCGGCCGGCTACCACTGACCCGGCGATTGCGGTGACGGTGAACGCCGCGACCAATCCCCAATCGAGCGTGAGATCCCCGAGGTAAGCGATCAAACCCGAACCGGAGTTGGCGGTCACGATCACCAGTGAGGTACCAACCGCGACGGACATCTCGACACCCAGCAGCAGTACCAGGGCCGGAACGATGAGAAAGCCGCCGCCAACGCCGAAGAGTCCCGTCAGGAAGCCGACGCCCAGGCCGGCGGGGATGGCGCGTGAGGTGCACCGACGCCAGTTGATGCCCGCCCCCTCGATGCGGCACGCGGTCCCGACGTTGGATGTCTCCGACAGCATCCGGATCCCCGCGACAACCATGACTACGGCAAAGCCTGTCATCGTGACCGCGGGAGGAAGGATCCGGTTAACGGCACTGCCCGCGAATGCCGCGAGAAGTCCGGTGGCGGCAAAGACTGCCGCCAGACGCCATTGAACTTGTCTCGCGGCAACTTTGGGGATGGCGCCGAACAGTGACGCGATGCCGACAACCAACAATGACATCGGCACTGCCTGCTCGAGCGGAATGCCCAAGGCGTAGACCAGGACCGGAACCGCGAGTATTGATCCGCCGCCGCCGAGTAGCCCCAGCAGGATCCCGATGACGGAACCCAGTGCCAGGGTCAGGGCGAGCGTCATTTACCTACCGCCGGAACAAGTTTTTGAAGAAGCCACTCGGGCGCTCGCACGTACAACGCTGGGCGGTGGGAACCGACCTCATGACGTCGTCGACATGCTGGCCGCAACCGCTCCAGGTGGTTTTCGAGCAGGTCGAGCAGGTGACGGGGGAACACATAATTTTCTCCTTGAAATGGTGGACGGTTATGCAGCGAGCCAGGCGTTGTAACCGCCGGCCAGGTCAGTGACATGTTCGAGGCCCTGTGCACGCAGCAATGAAGCGGCGACGCTGGATCGCCACCCGCCGGCGCAGTGGACGATCACGGGACGATCCTTCGGCAATTCGTCTATCCGAGAACGCAACTGCGCGAGGGGTATGGACACAGCACCGGCAATCGTGCCGAACTCTCGCTCGCCAGGGTTGCGAATGTCGACGAGGGTGACGGCGTCATCGGCGAGTAATTGTGCCAACTCCGACACGGTGGTGCGTGGCGCAGTCCGCACGAGGTCGATCAACTCCGCCGGAAAGGTGCCGCCGGAGTTGACGAAGCCGATAACGTTGTCGGATCCGATGCGTGCCAAGCGTTTAGCGGCTTCCTGCTGTTCGCCGGGGTAGGTGATAAGGACGATCCGATCGCCGATCTCGGCCACCATTCCGCCGGTCTCTGCGAAGCGGCCGTCGAAGCCGACGTTGACAGTTCCGGCAAGGTGGCCGGCCGCGAAGTCCTCGACACTACGAGCGTCGAGGATTGCTGTGCCTGAAGACATTTCCGCACGAAGATCCGCGAAACTCAACTGCGGAACAACCCGCGCGGGATCGAGTAGCGTGCGGGCACTTTTGTTCAGCGCCACGTCGGTAGCGAAGTACGACGGCACGGAAGGCTGTCCGGCGGTGATCATGTCGACAAAGCTGCCTTCGCTCATCGGAGCGACGGACGGATTGGTGCGTCGTTGCTCGCCGATGGTAGAGGTCAGCTGGTCCGACATGTTCTTGCCACAGGAAGAACCGGCGCCGTGGGCGGGCATGACGGTCACGGAATCCGGCAGTGCGAGAAGGACATTGTGGATGGTCCGGTACATCGCTTGTGCCAGATCGGTATTGGTTCCATCTCCGAGATTGGCCAGATCTGGGCGTCCGACGTCGCCGATGAACAGTGAATCGCCTGTCAGTACTGCTGTCGGTACGGCGTCGGCGTATTCGCGGATCAACAGACTGATCGATTCCCAGGTGTGACCCGGCGTCGAGAGTACTTCGATATCGACGTCGCCGAGTGAGATGCGCTCGCCGTGAGTGAGTCGTTTGATGGGGTACTCGGTTTCAGCGGACTCGCCGAATGCGATCCAGGCATCGGTGGCATCGCGCAGTTCGAGATGGCCGGAGACGAAGTCGGCATGGAAGTGAGTGTTGACGACGCCCACGATCTTCAGGCCGTAGCGCTGCGCGTCCTCGAGGTATCCGTCGACGTCGCGGCGAGGGTCCACGACGATGGCCGTTCCGCTGCTCTCGTCGCCGATCAGGTATGAGGCGTGCGAGAGGCATTCGATGTAGTACTGCTCGAGAATCATCTGTGCGCTCCTGGTCTGCTGGGTTCGAACTCCAGGATGCCAGATACCCCCAGGGGTATGCATTGATCCGTGACGAACACCACCGAAGTGCAGAAATGTCAGATACCGGTTTCGGCAGCGATTCTGCCACTGGTTACAGCTTTGCGTAGCTCTTCGTGATCGCGTTCCGTCTGGTCGGCGTACAGCCGTGCGAAGCGGGCGAGGGCGGTGTCGACCACGTCGGAGGAGCCCAGGTATCCCGAGATCAATGACGCACCACTGGTCCGGGCATGGCCTTTGGCCAACAGTCGACCGCAGATTGCAACATAATCGGTGAGCGCCGACGCGTCGATGGTGTTGAGATCCACCGAACCCTTCATGTTGCGGAACTGGCGGACGTAATACTGGCGATCGTCGACCGTGCACCAGCCGAGCAGGGGATCGCTGACGGTTTGAAGTGCTTGCTGATACTCGGCGACGCGTCGGCCCTGGTGATCGTGCCACGCGGACTTGCCGTGAACGAACGGAGCGACGACGGATCGGCGAGCCTGCTTGAGTTGCAGGAATAGGACGTCGTCCGGGATGCTGCCCTCGCAGAGTGCAACATAGGCGCGGAGTGCCACACTACCGACGCCCACGACGCGGTGTGCGACGTCAACGACGTTGTAGCCCGAAACCACTCGACGCCAGTGTGGCGCAAGGGTTTCGAGGTACTCGTCCAGTCCTTGTAGTAAAAAGTCGGCGTCCTGGTCGGTGAGATGAGTAGTCAGCGGCGGGTTTTCGAGCAGTTTTCGCTGTCCGCCTTCTTGGACGGTGAAGCGGGAAAGCGCGTGATCGCTGGTGCGTTTGCGGGCGCGATCGGCCGCACGCGCGATCTCGGCCTGCAGTCCGGGATCGGTGATGTGGGCGGTGAGGCCGTCGAGATTGACGCGGTCGAACGATCGGCCGAAGAGTGGGCGTTCTGCAAGTGTGGCCAGGTGGTTGCGATATGCCGAGGTGCACGAGACTGTTGCACTCTCGCACTGGCTTTCAGTGAAGCCGTTCTGGCGGCCGGCCACCCAGATGCTCGCGACCAGCCGTCGTAGATCCCATTCCCAGGGGCCGGGATGAGCTTCGTCGAAATCGTTGAGGTCGATGACCAGTTCACGTTCGGGGGAGCCGTAGAAACCGAAATTACCGACATGCGCGTCGCCGCAGATGACGGGATTGATGCCGGTAGACGGCAATGTCGAAAGGTCCTCGGCCATCAAACCCGCTGTGCCGCGAAGGAATCCGTACGGCGACGCAACCATCCGTCCGACCCGGATGGGAACCAGCCAGTCGAGTCGACCCTCGTGGGCGGTATTTACCTGATCGACCGGATCGCGACGAGTGATCGGGGGAGACCAATCTCCGAGCGCGGACCGCGGCACCTGCTTGCGGAGGTTCTTGCCGATCGCGCGGCGCTCACTTCGAGGAGTCTGCCGAGCGCGCAGCGTCGCTTTGCCGTCCGGTTCGACCTCGATGTCGGCGATCTGGCCGACAGGCCTGGGGGACGGGTCCATGTCGGTCTCCTTCGTCGGGCGTGCGAACTCGCGCTCGATAGTATGCCCGCGCGGTCAGGCGCCGATGAGGAGAGTCAGTCTGTGGCCCGCGCTATCAACTCGACTGCCCGGTCGGCGCACACAAAGGGATCGGGCATGCGGCCGAGCCCGAGGCATTCGATGACCGAGAACGACGAGTTCGGGGTGTCTTCGACGCCGAGAGCCCAACCGAAATAGTGATTCCACGCCAAGACCGCTCGGTGGCCACTGTGAGGCGGAAGCTCGCCCGGTAATACGAGCACTGCATCGAACGCCGGACAATCGCACCAGACAACGGATTCGGCAAATACCGAGGCGGCGACTGCGACGACATAACGTTGGCACGTCGACGCACTGGGTAACGCGATGTGAGCGGTCATGATTCGGTCCTCCGGTCAGGTGCCCACTCTGGGGTGCCCCTTCCGTACGAAGAGAAAACCCGATTCAGGCCCTGACGTCGAGGCTCATGTGCCTGAGTCTGTTTGATCTACGGCAAGACAAAGCTGGGGCCGTACACGGAAATCGTGGACGGCCCCAGCTTTTGTTTTTCGGAAGGATCAGGCGCTGACGAGGTGGCGATGAAAGTGATCGCTGCGACGCTGGGTCTGGCTCAGGTTCCGGATCTCGCGAAGCCAGAAATGTGCAGCCAGAGTAGACGCGCTTTCGGACATCGAGTTCGACGACGAATCGTCGATGAGTGCAACCAGGGCCTTGGCCAGGTTGGAGACCTTGATGTGGTTGGTTTGTGAATGCTCGACCAGCAGCGCAGCGGCTTCGTCGGTGGTGCATCGGTACAGCGTGCAGACGATTTCGAGTGCGCGCACACGGGTTTGATCCGTGGTCTTGTGTTGGTCGGTATGAATCATGGTGTTGTGCATGGATATTCCTCTTGAACCGCGCGAGCTGAGAGCTCACGCGGTAGGTAGCGCTAGTTGATACTGGTGCAGTCGGTACGCGATTGGCGGCGGACCCGATGGATCTCAGCGGGGTCTTCGGCCTGGTCAACAATCTGCGGGACTGATGAAAATGCGTAGTGATCAGAGGTGCGGATTTACCGAACTGGATGCTTGCCCTTGGTGGTTTTAACCTGGGCGAGCGACCGGCTGCCAGACTGACGGCGACCCTCTGATAATCCCACCATACGTCATCGCTGCGATTTCAGCTAATTCTTTGCGATCGGCGTGTTTGAAATCGAGCGCTTTTACCTGCTCACTTGCTCGCGACGTGCTCGAGAATTGCTTGCTTGGAAATAGCCCAGGCGGGAGATTCGGCGTTGCCGAATTCGCCGTGCCCGACGTTCGGAAGCTCGATCAGGTCGACATTGTCGCCCGCTGCGCGGGCGGCATCGAAGTATCGCCGACTCTGCTCGATGGAGACAACTCGGTCGTTGCTTCCATGTAGTGCTGTGATGGGGATTCCGGTCGGAAGATGCTCGATCGGTGAGGCAATGCGGTATCGATCAGGAAATTCAGTTGGCATGCCGCCCAATAGATTTCGAACAAATCTGTCCTTGCCGACTGTGGCCGCGAGTTCCATGTCGAACACCCCGGCCATGACGGTTGCCGAGCGGATCGGCACCTCTAGTTTCGGTTCGGGAGTGTCGGCCCCCTGGCTTGACCTCGACGCTGCCCAAGCTGCCAGCTGCCCGCCCGCCGAGTAGCCGGCGATATGAACACGATTCAAATCCAGTCGGCCCCCGGACCTTTCCTGTACGACGGTAGCCAAGGCGTTGGTGGCCGAGACCGTGTCGGACAATGTGGTGGGCCAACCTCCGTGCCCGCCGACGCGTCGATACTCGATGTTCCACACTGCAATTCCGTACGGCGTCAACGTTCGAGCCCATGCGCCCGCGTATTCGAGGTTGCTTTTCTGTGCCCAACCGCCGCCGTGAACCAGGATTACGACGGGCAGTGAACCGCCGTCGCCGGGGGGAAGATACAGATCGCCGAATGTATCGGCGTCGGCTGCGTAGGAAATACGAACGGGGCTGACCGTTGCGTCGGTACCCGCTGCGCTGGAGACGGAAATGACGAGGGTGAACATGCAGACAACCAAGACTGCGATGTACCGAATCGAGCGGTGCGCGATGGCCGGAATCCTCTCGTCACGCAGGGGCTTTTTGGTCGATTCGGAGTCTAATAGCGCCTAATGAATTTTAGGGGGCGACGTTTTACTGGGTGGTCAGTCGCACGATCAGATCTGCGCGAGAGCGAACTGCTTCGATCGCGTTGGCGTTCGGTTGGTCCACATCGCGCACCCATCGCTCGGCTACATCGGGACTGCTTCCGAACCCACAATGTCGACGCACGAGACGGTCTGTCCGCGTCCCCGCGGGGACGTCGAGGTACCACACCTCGTCGACGGCCTTTCTCGCTACCGGCCACTGTCCTTCGGTGAGCAGGAGGTAGTTGCCTTCGGTGACGATCAGCGTGGTTTCCGGCCCGATCGGGACCGCACTGCCGATCGACTCGTCGAGAGTGCGGTCGAAGGTGGGAGCGTAGATCGCGTTATCCGGCGTTCTCAGTCGATGAAGGAGTGCTGCATATCCATCGGCGTCGAAGGTGTCCGGAGCGCCCTTGCGGTGGCGGAGGCCCAGTCTTTCCAGTTCGCGATTGGCGAGATGGAATCCGTCCATCTCGACAAGTGCGGAGCGAGGGCCGAGCATTCGGGTCAAGGTGCTCGCCACTGTGGACTTCCCGGAACCGGGCGGACCGGTGATTCCGAGGATGTAGCGACGATCGGTGTTCATCAGCGCCGCCGCGCGTAAGACAAGTGCGTCGAGCGGCAGTGTGACGGTGGGTGGTCCGGGATTCACAGGCGCTCCGTTCGAGTCGGGATGTGCATACCATGTCTCGATAATTCTGTCTTGATAATCCCGATAATTTGTCTGGGCGGGCCCTGTTTATCCTGTTGGCGTGACTTTCTCATTGGGTGAGCCCACCGTCTCCGGCCGTATTCGCAGCTCTGCATTTGCTTCGAAAGTAACGTCCGCTGCCGAGGCAGTGAAGTTCATTCACCCCGGCGATACGGTCGCGATCAGCGGTTTTGCCAGCGCCGGCACCCCCAAAGTCATCATTCCCGCCTTGGCGGAACGCATCCATCACACCCGCGGTGAGGGGGCGAACTTCACGATCAACCTCCTGACCGGCGCATCCGTGTCCACCGAGACGGAACGTCTGCTCGCAGAGGTAGACGGCATCGCCCTCCGGATGCCGTATCAGTCGGAGGCAACGGCCCGAAAGCGCATCAACGACGGCCGGATGGACTACGTCGACATACATCTCTCCCACGTGGCCCAGCAAGTATGGGAGGGGTACTACGGCAATGTCGACGTTGCCGTGGTCGAGGTAGCCGGTATCACCGAATCAGGTGAGTTGATCCCGTCCGCGTCGATCGGCAACAACAAGACGTGGCTCGACGTCGCCGACAAGGTCATTCTCGAGGTCAACTCGTGGGTGCCCGAGGCGATGGAGGGCATCCACGACGTCTACTACGGCACCGCGCTGCCGCCGAACCGCAAGCCGCTCGACATCGTCCGCGTCGAGGACCGGATCGGGCAGACCACGTTCCGCGTCGACCCGGCCAAGGTTGTCGCAGTCGTCGAAACCAACTGCCGAGACAGTGCGAGTCCGTTGACCGCGCCCGACGCGGTCAGTGAGGCTATCGCCGATCACGTTCTGGACTTCTTCGGCCATGAGGTTCGCGCGGGCCGGATGCCGGCCGACACGCTCCTGCCCTTGCAAGCTGGGATCGGCAACGTCGCCAACGCGGTGCTCGGTGGCCTCGACCGTGGATCGTACAAAGGCCTGACCTGCTACTCCGAGGTCATTCAGGATGGCATGCTGAAGCTGATCAAGGACGGAACCGTCGCCCATGCGTCGTCGACGGCCTTGGCGCTCACCGAAGCGGGCATCGAGGAACTGACCGCGAATGTCGATTTCTACCGCAACCACATCACGCTGCGTCCGCAGGAAATCAGCAACCACCCCGAGGTGGTCCGTCGGCTCGGCATCATCGCGATGAACGGCATGCTCGAAGCCGATATTTACGGAAACGTGAACTCGACACACGTCATGGGCACGCAGATCATGAATGGTATCGGCGGCTCGGGCGACTTCGCTCGCAACGGTTACGTATCCATGTTCCTGAGTCCGTCGACGGCCCGCGGTGGCGCGATCTCGGCGATAGTCCCGATGGTTCCGCACGTCGACCACACCGAGCACGACACCCAGGTGATCGTCACCGAACAGGGATTGGCCGATCTGCGCGGGCTCTCACCGCGTCGACGAGCCCGATTGATCATCGACAAGTGTGCGCACCCCGAGTTCCGGCCGATACTCAGCGATTACGTCGCTCGCGCCGACGCACAGCCCGGCGCGGGGCAGACTCCGCACATTTTGGGCGAGGCTTTCTCGTTCCATCAGCGCTACCTCGATACTGGCTCGATGCGTCTGTCCTGACGCTCCGCAGTGAGAGAATGCGGGGGTGAACGGAACCGGTGTGCCCACAGATGTACTTCGGCGGGTAGCCGTCGCAGGGGCAGACGACGCCGGTGGCCTGCCCGTCGAGCTGCTGGGCGACTTCCTCGAAGTGCTCAGTGTCGCGGTCTGTGAGGGTAAGCCGCTACAGCGTCGGGCTCTCCATCGTTTCCGCGCGCGGGGGGAAGAAGCCGCGGGCCAGGGCGTCGCACTCCGGGCCCTGCTTGATCTGTACCTGTCCTCGGCGTGGCGTCTGTGGCGTGAGTTGCCCGCTGTTATTGCCGCACAATCGGATCCGAATGCAGTAGTTGCTGCCGGTGAGGTGATGTTGCGCGCCGTGGACGACGCGGTGGCCGAACTGGCAGAGGGATACCAGCTCGCCCGACGCACACTCGTGCGTTCGCAGGTGTCTGCTCGACGCGAATTCGTGGACGACTTATTGACCGGTGGCGCGGATGTTGTCGGATTGCTTGGTCGCGCTTCAGGATTCGGTCTCCACCTCACCGGACCCCACGCTGTGGCTGTAGTAACGGCCGACCGTGATTTCACCGACGACAGTTCCTTGGTCAAGGCCGTCGAGCGCGCAGTCCTCGGCAGCAAGGGTGACTCGGATGCTCTGGTCGCCAGTAAGAGTGGCAATCTCGTGGTGGTCTTCGCCGCTCCCGATCGGGACGCTATGGACCATGTGCTGCACGGCATTCGGTCGGCTCTCGGTCCCAGAACCAGTGACGACGGACGAGTGCAGTTGCAACGACGAACGATGGACGGAGCTTGGCAGATAGCCGTCGGACGGCCGCGCACCACAGCGGCCGGGGTGGTGGCGTCGTACCGCGAAGCGCTTGACGCCCATGACCTGGCTCAGCGGCTGTCCTTGAATTCCCCGGTGATCGACGCCCGCGATCTTCTGGTCTACCGCGTTCTGGTCAATGACCGACCGGCAGTCACCGATCTGATCTCGACACTCCTCACTCCGCTGCTCGAAGCGCGGGGAGGGGCAGCGCCGATGGTGGATACCTTGCTCGCCTACTTCGCGGCCGGAAGAAACACCGCGAAGACTGCCCGTGATCTGCATCTATCGGTGCGCGCGGTGACGTATCGGCTGGACCGCATCCGCGAGCTCACCGGTCAGAACGTTAACGACCCCAACGACAGTTTTGCGCTGCACGCAGCAGTGCTCGGGGCAAAGCTGCTCGATTGGCCCGCTACGCCGCTCAGCTGATGTCCGGCAGTCCCGGAAGTGAGTAGCCCGATTCGTCATCCCAGTCGACAGGCGTGTCGTCGAGGGAGACGTCCCAGGTTGCGTCGGGCAGTGCTCGTCGCAGCTCGGTCAGGGCATTGAACCAGTAGACGAGTGAAGGGACGATCTCGGTCGGGTCGTTCGAGATCTTGGTGGATCCGTTCACCACTGTGTTCGGGATGTCCGAGGAGTACAGGTCCAGGACTTCGGCATCGAAGGGGAACTCGTCGTTGTGTACTGCGATCAGGCGGTCGATTTCGGTCCTCTCGTCAGCGGACAACGGCTGCGGGCGAACGGCTGAGTAGTACAGCGAAGTGCTCATAACTCCAGGGTAGAACGCGCGCAAATTCTCAAAAATTGTTCAAACTTGCCGGAATCCGGCAAGTTTTACGTGAAAAGTCATCGCTATTTGGACCGTGATGGATTGAAGTCGGCAAGGAACACTGGTGAAGACGGCAAAACGGCCGTTCAGAATCAGCGAAGGAGAACCCGTGACCGTTCCCATCTGGGCGTGGGCTGCGTTTGCCGCAGTCATCGTCGTCATGCTGCTCATCGACCTGCTTGCTCACCGCGGCGCGAACGTCATCGGGTTCAAGGAAGCGGCCTGGTGGAGCGCGCTCTGGGTCAGCCTGTCGCTGATCTTTGCGGTGGTAGTCACCCTGACCTTGGGGGTGGACTCGGGCGTCGACTTCACCACGGCCTGGCTACTGGAGAAGAGCCTCTCCGTTGACAACCTCTTCGTGTTCGCCCTGATCTTCGGTTACTTCAAGGTGCCGCGTGAGTACCAGCACCGGGTCTTGTTCTTCGGTGTCATCGGTGCCCTGATCTTCCGCGGCATCTTCCTCGCCGCCGGCGTTGCGATCGTCAGCAAGTTCACCGCCGTTCTCTTCGTGTTTGCCGCGATCCTGCTCTACAGCGCATACAAGCTGCTCAAGGACGATGACGAGAGCTTCGATCCCGGCACATCCGTGGCAGTTCGCTTGCTGCGCAAGATCATGCCGGTTCGTGACGAGTACGCCGGCACCAAGTTCTTCGTGAAGGAAGCCGGAAAGCGAGTCGCCACACCGTTGTTCGCGGTTGTCGTCGCTATCGAAGCTGCCGACCTCGTATTCGCAGTCGACAGCGTTCCCGCCGTTCTGGCAGTGAGTGATGATCCGTTCATCGTGTACTCCAGCAACGCATTTGCGATCCTGGGTCTGCGTGCGCTGTACTTCCTGCTCTCCGGGCTGCTCGAGAAGTTCCACTACCTCTCGAAGGGTCTCTCGATCATCCTCGCCTTCATCGGCGTCAAGCTGATCCTGCAGGCCAGCCACAAGGTGATCAGCACGTCCATCCCCGAGATTCCGTCGCTGGTCAGCCTTGCCGTAATCATCGTGGTGTTGGCAGGCTCGATCATCCTGAGCCTCAAGAAGCCGCTGCCGGCAGATCCTGATGCGGAAGTAGTCGAAACCGGTGATGTGCCGATCGACCTCGAGAAGTCAGGCACCGATTCCGAGATCGGGCTCGCTGAGGACAGCAAGGTGGATGTAAACAGCAAGACCTAGCCCCGAACGCGCGGTCCGGCCCTGTGATTGTGAAGGATTTTGTTCGCTGAGCGAGTGAAATCCTTCAGGATCAGGGCCGGATCGCGTCTTTTAGTGCGTCAATCAGATCATTGAACTCCGGCGGATGTGCGGTACCGCTGCGTGTCACACCCGATACGGGGATTCGTAAGCGTCCGTGAGACTCTCGCATGAAAATGATGCCCGCCCGAGGGGATTCGCCGGCCGTGATGGAATACAGCAACGTCCACGCGTTCGGGTTGGTGATCACGTCCAGGGTGGCGGTGTGATCACTCGGAATTGCCGGACCCAACTGCACCCGGCGGTCGATCTCCCGGAATGCGTCCTCCACAACCTGGTGAATCAACACCTGGCTTTGGCGCGGCGGCAGGAGCAGGGGATATGCGGCCAGATCGTTGAGATCGACGCTCTGCTGACCGGCCAGCGGGTGACGGCTCGACATGACGATCAGTAGATCCTCGACGCCGAGGTCGATGGGTTCCAGACCTGGGCGATCAACACTGCCGCGAATGAGCGCGATGTCCGCGTCGCCCGACGCAACCGCGTCCATCCGGTGCGCAAAACTCTTGATCACGAATTCCACGTCCAAGTCCGGATGGCGCTCGCGAACGTGGGCGATGGCGTCCAAGGTCTGACCCGCAAAACTCATGTTTCCGGTGATCCGGATACGCGCGCTCGGGTCGCGAGCCACGGAGTACGCCATGGTCTCCAGGCTGAGGACTTGCTGCGCGATGGGCACCAGACGCGACCCGGCCGGGGCCAGTCGCACGGAGCGGGTGGACCGTTCGAAGAGCGTCGCGCCGAGCTCCTTTTCCAGCCGTGCCACCTGATGGCTGATCGCAGACTGCGAGATGAAGCAGCGCTCGGCAGCCCGGCTGAAGCTGAGTTCCTCGCTCACGACGAGAAAGTACTTGAGTTGGCGAAAGTCCATAGCGATAGCTTACTTATGAGCAATCGAGATAACAGTCTTGCGAATACCGCAGCTAGCTGGACCTGACCCATGACCGTTCCATACGGTAATAGTCATACTTTCAATTTGCTTGAGGAGTTTGTTGTGGATAGAACTGCTGCGGGCCGCGCCGATATCGATGCGGCTGGACACGAGAAGACTCAGGTCGTGATCGTGGGCTCGGGATTCGGAGCCCTTGCTGCCGCGAAGACGCTCGCGAAGTCCAAGACGCCGTTCGTCCTCATCTCCGCGACCACCGAGCACCTGTTCCAGCCGCTGCTCTACCAGGTGGCGACTGGCGTTCTGTCGGCCGGCGAGGTCGCTCCTCCCATCCGCACGATCCTGCAGAAGTGCCCCAACGCCGACGTTCGCCTCGGCCGCGTCGTCGAGGTCAATGCCGAAGACAACACCATCGTCTACGAGGCTTCGGGAACGCGGCATACGCTCGGATACCGCTCACTCATCGCAGCCACCGGCGCCACGCAGGCGTACTTCGGCCGTGACGAGTTCGAGAAGGTCACATACAAGCTCAAGACCGTCGAAGATGCCGAGATCCTGCGCAAGCAGATCCTGCGTTGCTTCGAAGAAGCTCACACCACCAACGACGCTCTGATGCGCAAGAACCTGCTCAGCTTCGTCGTCGTGGGTGCCGGTGCCACTGGTGTCGAACTCGCCGGACAGATCAAGGAACTGGCGCGACGCTACTTCGCGAAGGCCATCAACAACATCAGTGCCGACGAAGTCACCGTCACCATGGTCGAAGGCGCCGGCGTCGCGTTGCCGGCCTTCGGAGGCAAGCTCAGTGAGTACACCCAGAACTCGCTCGAGAAGTCGGGTGTCGAGGTAGTTCTCAACACAATGGTCACCGCCATCGACGAGCACGGTGTCACCGTCTCCTCGGCAAAGACCAAGGAAGAGAAGCGCATCGACGCCGAGACCGTCATCTGGTCCGCCGGCGTTCGGGCCAACGATTTTGCCGCAGTACTCGGCGAGGCAACCGGTTGCGAGTCCGACCGCGCCGGTCGACTCCTCATCAACCCTGACCTCACGGTCGGCGGTTTCGCCAACGTCTACGCCATCGGCGACATGACCTCGCTCAACGGCCTTCCGGGGCAGTCGCCCGTCGCGATGCAGGGTGGCCGTCACGCAGCCAAGATCGTCAACGGAAAGCGGAAGGCCGGAACGCCTTTCAAGTACCGCGACAAGGGCAGCATGTCGATCATCAGCCGCTTCAGCGCTGTTGTTCGTGTCGGCAAGATCGAACTCAAGGGCACCATCGCCTGGTTCATGTGGTTGGCAGTGCACGTGATGTACCTGGTGGGCTTCCGCAACCGGTACGTGGCAGTCATGTCATGGTTCGGATCCTTCCTCGGACACCGGCGCCCGCACTTCCATTACACACAGGAGCCGATGAAGATCGCGGCCGTGCAACCAGTGGTCGAACGCGAACCTGAATTGGCCCGCTCCGCATAAAGATCGAGACAAAAGTGACCGCCCCCGACATTCTCCGGGGGCGGTCACTTTTGTGTGGCCAGCATCCGTTCTCGCAAGCTGTCGTAGATCGGGGCTGAACCTGTCAACGTCGCGACGAGGACTGCAGCAGCAGTTGCCGCGAGCATCGGCACAAGCGCCGACGTTACTGTCGTCATCTCCATCACGATCACGATGCCCGTGAATGGTGCTCGCACCACAGCGCCGAAGAATGCGGCCATGCCGACGAGTGGCAGTGCAATGGCGAGTCCGCCACCTACTCCGGGAATGAAGCTCGACAGCCCGGCGAAGAGTGATCCCCACAGAGCTCCGACGGCGAGCAGAGGAGCAAACAGGCCACCGGGAGTTCCGGCGGCGTAGGACAACGGGCCGGTGAAAAACCGAACAACCAAGTACAGCAGCAGGATCGGCAGCACAAATGTGCGTCCTCCGACAATCAACTGCGAAAGTGGGTCGCCACCTCCACCGGCCAGCGGGTCGATGAAGAGTGTGATACCGATGACGGCACCGATTGCAGCTCCGACAACGGTCGGGGGGATACGTCGCAGGCGTGCAACGGCATTGAGCATTCCCAGGATCATGCGATTGTAAGCAATCCCGAGCAGGCCGGTGAGGAGTCCGAAGACGACGAACAGTGGCAAGAGTGCGAGCTGGGGAGTTGGGACGGCGTTGACGGCAAAATCAGGCCGATCACCGATGACAAGCCGTGAACATCCCACTGCCACCGCTACTCCGAACATGGTGGGGAGGACTGTGCGGAGTTTGAAGGAGTGTGTCACTTCCTCGCACACGAACAGGGCACCGCCGATCGGGGCGTTGAAGGCAACGGCGAGTCCGGCCCCGGACATCGACGTCTGCAACAGGCGCACATCGGCTTCGGGGAGACGGGACCGTCGACCGGTCTCGGCTCCGATTGCCGCACCCATGTGCACGGTAGGGCCCTCACGGCCGAGTACCAATCCTGAACCGATTGCCAACAGCCCGCCGACGAATCTGGCCGGGACCAGAATCAGTCCCGGTGGTTTCGCTTCACCTCGCGCAACAGCCTCGACATGCTGAATGCCGCTTCCCGCTGCGAGTGGCACCCGACGCACTATCAGGATGGCAAGCACTGTGCACAACGCCACCAACGCGACGGGGACCAGCCACCCGACGTACGGAATCTGATGCGACCAGTCCAGGATCGTCTGGCGAAGGTCGTCGGCTCTGCGCAAACACCACCGAAATGCTCCACCGATAAATCCGACGAAGACACCCGCAACGACTGCGAGCAGACAAAGTAACAGCAATCCGCGGTTCGGCTCGTCCTCGACTTTGTTCTCGGTCATCGCTATCAGTCCTGCCCGATGGTCACAACTGCCTCGGGCCTACGTTACGCATCGCACTCACAATTCGGTGAGCAAACTGATCAATGATCCTTCGGTGCAAACCTGGTCCTTCAGGGCCGGGATAGCCGAACCTGTCGGTGGCCGCCGCTAGTCTCTCGGTTATGGCTACGGGGGTGGTGAAGCGGGCATACAAGTACCGCTTCTATCCGAGCGACGAACAGGCTGAGCAGCTTGCCCGCACGTTCGGGTGCACCCGTTACGTCTACAACCGGGCGCTCGCGGAGCGATCGCAGGCGTGGCAGCAGGAGAAACGCCGCGTCAGCTACGGTGACACCTCGAAGATGCTGACCGGCTGGAAACGTGAGCCGGACACGACGTGGTTGGCGGAACCGTCGAAAGGCCCACTGCAGGAAGCCTTGCGACAGTTGCAGGGCGCGTTCGACAAGTTCTGGCGTAAGCAGACCCGGTATCCGAAGTTTAAGAAGAAGGGTGTTTCGAAGGATTCGGCGACGTATTTTTCGAACTGCTTCACCTACCGGTGCGGTGTCATTCGGTTGGCGAAACAGGCGGAGCCGTTGGACATCCGGTGGTCGCGTCCGTTGCCGGACGGCGTGGTGCCTTCTCAGGTGACGGTGTCCCGTAATTCTCGTGGTCAGTACCATATTTCGATTCTGGTCGAGACCGAGATCGCCGCACTGCCGTCGACGGAACAGACGGTGGGCGTCGATGCGGGGATCACGAGCCTGTTCACGCTGTCGTCGGGGGAGAAGATCGACAACCCGCGTCATGCGGCGAAGGATCGTGTCCGGTTGGCGAGAGCGCAGCGGGCGCTGGCGAAGAAGGAGAAAGGTTCCGCGAACCGGGCGAAGGCCCGGTTGAAGGTCGCGAAAATCTATGGGCGCGTTGCTGATCGGCGACGCGATCATCTGCACACACTCTCCACTCGGCTGGTGCGCGAAAACCAAGTGATCGCCGTCGAGACGTTGGCTGTGCAGAACATGCTGAAGAACCGTAGTTTGTCTCGGGCGATTTCGGATGCGGCGTGGTCGGAGTTCCGGTCGATGCTCGAGTACAAAGCGGGTTGGTACGGGCGGCGGGTGGTGGCGATCGACAGGTTTTATCCGTCGTCGAAGACCTGCTCGGTGTGTGGGGTTGTGGTGGAGTCGTTGCCGTTGGACGTTCGGGTGTGGACGTGCCGGTGCGGAGCGCATCACGATCGGGATAGCAATGCTGCGATCAACATTTTGGCCGTCGGACTGGCGGTTTCAGCCTGTGGAGATGGTGTGAGTCCTCTGCTCGCGTAAGCGTGTAGAGGCAACTGTCTGTGAAACAGGAACCCTGGGACGCGAGTTTCAGGGGCAACTGCGGGGTGTGAGTCCTGTAGGGAATCTCGGTCGGTTCACGGCCGAGAGGAAGTCAATCCCAGAACTGTCATCATCACGGCAATAAGCGCGTCCAGGATTCGCCAGGCATTGGGTTTGGCAAAGAGTGGAGTCAACAGGCGCGCTCCGTACCCGAGGCCGCTGAACCATACGACGCTCGCGGTGATTGCCCCGGTAGCAAACCGACAACGTCCGATCTCGCCGCGGCCGTTGGCAATTGAACCCATCAGGGGCTGTTGCTGCTCGCGCGAACGAGCTACTTCATCAGGTGCTCCCCCTGAGTTTGTGCTCGGAGCACAAAGAAATCGGGCAAGTTGAGCCCCGTGGACCGTTTCTTTGGTCCCGTAGCGCCGATAGTGTTCTGAGTCACAGGAAAAGGAAAGGTGCTGACTCTCGTGACGGACATCGGATATCTGGCTTGGGATCTGGCGAAAGAGCATGGCGATGTGCCGTGCCTCCGCGACGACCAGGTTGAACTCACGTACACCGAGTTTGCAGAACGTACGGAAGCCGTTGCAGCGCAACTGGCAAGCGAGGGTATCGGTGCGGGTGACGTTGTCGCGATCATGCTTCCCAATCGGGTTGAATTGCTGATTGCGATCATGGCTGCCTGGCGCCTGGGTGCCGCCGCAACACCCATCAATCCGATGTTCACGGCCAACGAGGCGGACTACCAGATCTCGGATTCCGGTGCTCGACTGGTGATTACGGGTGGGTTGGATGCGCCCAGCGGTGGTCGGCCGGCGCTCTGTGTCGACGACCTCGCAGAGAGCCCACCCGATCTGGCCCTGCCCGGTATCGAACTGGCTGCCGATGATCTCGCGCTCCTGATCTACACCAGCGGATCCACTGGCAGGCCCAAGGGCGTCATGCTCACGCACGCCAACCTTCAGTTCATGGCGTCGTCGATGGGGCAGAGCATCGGCATCACCGGTGCAGATCACTGCCTCTTGATCCTCCCTCTCTTCCACGTCAATGCAATTTGTGTGAGTGTCCTGACGCCATTGATCGTCGGTGGGCAGGTAAGTATCACCGGGAAGTTCTCGGTATCAAGGTTCTTCGACGACGTTGCGCGATTGCGTCCGACGTACTTCTCCGCTGTCCCGGCGATCTATGCCATGCTGACGTCGCAGTCCGAGGACGCGTCGATCGATACGTCCTCTCTGAGGTTCGCCGTGTGCGGCGCTGCCCCGATCAGCAAGGAACTTCTCGAACGAGCCGAGGAGCGATTCGGCTTCGAGATCGTCGAGGGGTACGGGCTGACCGAGGGAACATGTGCGTCGGCGTGTAATCCGGTCGGCGGAATACGGAAACTCGGAACCGTCGGCCCGGCTCTGCCCGGGCAGCAGATCGAGATCCTTGCTGAGGATGGGACTTTCGCGCCGATCGGCATCCGCGGTGAAGTAGTTATCAAGGGCGGAAACGTCATGTACGGCTACCTGAACAGGCCTGAGGAAACTGCCAAAACTGTTGTGGACGGTTGGCTGCACACGGGCGACGTCGGAGTGCTGGACAAGGACGGCTATCTGACGTTGGTCGACCGCATCAAGGACATGATTATCCGCGGGGGAGAGAACATCTACCCCAAGGAGATCGAAAACTCGCTCGCCACACATCCTTCCGTGCTGGAAGCTGCCGTCATCGGCGCCCCCCACGATGTCTACGGAGAGGTTCCTGTCGCCTATGTCGTTGCCTATCCAGATGCCCCCGTCACCGAAGGCGAATTGCTCGACCATGTCACGGCCTTGCTCACCCGAGTGAAGGTGCCAGTGGCGATTTATGTTGTCGACGCGCTACCCCGAAACCCGGTGGGAAAGATCGACAAACCTGGAATGAGACGAGCCTTGAGCGCCACTTCCGCTCGCTAGCAGTCTTTTCCGTGTCAGCGCAATAACTCGATTGCATACGTCGAGTTGATCCGTCATGCCTACTTCTCGTATTTCAGGAGCACATCATGGGATTCAAAGAAGGAAACTTCCCTCCCGTCGACCCCGCCACATTCATGGACAAGCCCTTCCTCGAGCGATTGCGTGACATGTCCACGCACTGGGTGGATCACGGGTTCGGCACGCCGAAGATGGTTCATACCGTCTATATCATGAAGCTGCTATTCCTCTATCTCATCGCCGGAACCGCAATTGCAACACTGACTTCGGGCCTCTCTTGGGTAGATCCGGCGTCATGGTGGAACCAGCCCATCGTTTACCAGAAGCTCATTCTGTGGACGATGATGCTCGAAATGCTCGGTCTGGCAGGCTCATGGGGTCCGCTGGCCGGCCACTTCAAGCCGATGACGGGTGGTGTTCTCTACTGGATTCGTCCCGGAACAATTCGCTTGCCACCGTGGCCGGGTAAAGTCCCGCTCACGTCCGGCGATACCCGCACGGTCTTCGATGTGGTCATCTACGTCGCTGCTGTTATCAATCTTCTTGTTGCGGCGGTACTTCCGGGTGTTCACACAACCGGCGTCGACGCCGCCATTGCGGATAACGCCGGACTGGTACGTCCTGCCGTGCTGTACTCGTTCCTGGCGCTGATGCTGATTCTCGGTCTGCGCGACAAGGTTCCGTTCATTGCCGCTCGTAGCGAGCAGTACCTCCCCGCAATTATCTTCTTCACGTTCCTTCCGTTCGTGGACATGATCCTGGCACTCAAATTGCTGATCGTCATGGTGTGGATCGGTGCCGGTATCTCGAAGTTCGGTCGCCACTTCTCGCTGGTGGTACCGCCGATGATCAGCAATACGCCGTGGATTCCATCGAAGAAGATCAAGCGTGCGCATTACCGTAATTTCCCCGAGGATTTGCGTCCGTCTCGCCTGGGCGGCGGCGTCGCGCACGTGGCCGGAACGATGGTCGAGATCGTCACTCCGTTGATTTTGCTGTTCTCAACCAACAAAACGCTCACAATCCTTGCCGTTCTCCTCATGGTCGGATTCCACCTCTTTATCGCGTCGACCTTCCCGTTGGCAGTGCCACTGGAATGGAATCTGTTGTTCGCGTACGCCGCGGTATTCCTCTTCCTCGGTTTCCCGGCGTGGGACGGGTACGGAATCGGCGCAATGTCCTCGCCGTGGATCACTGCGGGAATTGTTGCAGCACTGGCATTTTTCCCGATCCTGGGCAATCTGCGACCCGATTTGGTGTCGTTCCTTCCGTCCATGCGCCAGTATGCGGGCAACTGGGCATCGGCGACGTGGGCCTTTGCTCCGGGTGCTGAAGCCAAGATCGACGAGAACATCAAGCGGCCGTCGCAGGACACACGCAAGCAGTTGATGACCATGTACCCCGAGGACGTCTCGGACGTCGTGCTGCACCAACTGCTGGGTTGGCGCTCGATGCACAGTCAGGGACGTGCGCTGTTCTCCCTGATGATCCGGCACCTCGGTGAGGACATCAATACGTACTCCCTGCGTGAGGCCGAATTCAGTTGCAACTCCATCGTCGCTTTCAACTTCGGTGACGGCCACCTGCACGACGAGAAACTGATTGCCGCGATCCAGCGTCGTTGCAACTTCGCACCCGGAGAGTTCCTGGTGACCTGGATCGAATCGCAGCCCATTCACAAGGCAACACAGGAGTACAAGGTGATCGACGCGGCCCTCGGTGTCATCGAACGAGGCACGTTCAAGGTCGCCGACGCAGTTGCCGAGCAGCCTTGGTTGCCGAATGGGCCCATTCCGTTCGATGTTCAGTGGACACTGGACGTACGCGCTGACCGGGCGGTGACGGATCCGAACGTTGTCACCGAGCCGAAGATGCGCACCAAGGAAGGCAACAACCGAGAGGTGAATCAGTGACCAAAGCCGTAGTTGTCGGCAGCGGGCCCAACGGGCTCGCTGCCGCGGTACACCTTGCACGTAGTGGCGTCGACGTGCAGGTGCTCGAGGCTGCCGACCAGATCGGTGGGGGTACCCGATCCGGTCCCATCGACGTCCCCGGATTGATCCATGATCACTGCTCGGCATTTCACCCGATGGGTATCGGTTCGCCGTACCTGTCCAAGCTGGACCTCGAGCGATACGGGTTGAACTGGCGCTGGGCCGAAGCCGATTGTGCGCATCCGCTCGACAACGGCGATGCGGGCGTTCTGTACCGCTCACTCGAGCGGACGGCGGCGGAACTCGGCGCAGATGGTCAGAGATGGCATCGCATGTTCAACGACCTGTCGACGGGTTTCGACGCCTTGGCTTCGGACCTGATGCGTCCGATTGTCAACATTCCGCGGCATCCGTTGCGGCTGGCGGCTTTTGGCCCGCGGGCACTGCTGCCCGCCACGGTCACTGCCAAGCTGTGGAAGACAGAGAAGGGTAGAGCGCTGTTCGGTGGGGTTGCGGCACACGCGTATTACCGACTGAACCGACCAGCGACGTCGGCCGTGGGTTTGATGATTATCGGCGCCGGCCACCGCTACGGCTGGCCGGTGGCCGAGGGCGGGTCGCGATCGATTACCGACGCGATGTCGGCGATGCTCCTCGATCACGGCGGAAAGATCGATACCGGCGTGCGAGTACGTAGCGCCCGGGAACTGCCCGACGCGGATGTTGTTCTACTGGATGTGAATCCGAGTGGAGCGCTCGAGATTCTGGGTGATCGACTCCCGTCGCGCGTGGCGAAGGCGTATCGAAAGTTCAAGCAAGCACCCGGAGCCTTCAAAGTCGATTTCGCGATCGAAGGTCACGTTCCGTGGACCAATCCCGATTGCGGACGTGCCGGAACAGTCCACCTGGCGGGCGGTTTCGAGGAGATCGTGGCGGGTGAGCGTGCGACGAATTCTGGCCGCATGCCGGAGCGGCCGTTTGTTCTGATCGGTCAGCAGTACCTGGCAGATCCCACCCGTTCGTCCGGAAACATCCACCCGTTGTATGCCTACGCCCATGTGCCGCATGGATATTCCGGGGACGCAACGGAGGCGATCATTCGTCAGATCGAACGTTTTGCTCCGGGATTTCGGGAACAGATCATCGCTACGTCAAGCCGCGGTACCGCCGACCTGGCGCGAGACAATCCTAATCAGGTGGGCGGCGATATTGTCGGCGGCGCCAATTCCGAACTGCAAGTGGTAATGCGCCCGCGCATCGCAGTTGATCCGTACAGCACGGGGATCGCGGGCACCTACCTGTGCTCGGCGTCTACGCCACCCGGCGCCGGCGCACACGGAATGTGTGGATACAACGCGGCGGAGTCGGCGCTGAAGTACCTACGACGTCAGGGCGCGGAGGTTTTGTGAGCAGTCCCACGAACAAGGATCGAGGCGCCGGCGCGAAGCGGCGTCTCGCCCGAGTTCCTGCCAGTGCCGAGCCGGAAGTGCTGGCCGTGGTTGCGGAATTAGCGGGTCGCCTCGACGTGCGCAGTGCTGACATTGCCCGCGAGATGGCTGTCATGATGGCTCACGAGATCGATCAACTGGACGATGACGCCAACCTGATCGAAATGCTCGAGGCCAGCGTTCAGGGAAACGTCACGACTATCATTCACGTACTCGCCAATGATATTCCGATCGATCATCTGCAACCGACCACTGCGGCGGTTGAATATGCTCTACGCCTCGCCCAGCGAGATGTTCCGTCCAACTCGTTGGTCCGTGCCTACCACATGGGCCAAGGTGATCTGATGCGTATCTGTCACGACGAGGTCAGCACTCTCGATATCTCGGCGCGGCTCACTCTTGCAGTGTTGAAACATGTTTCGGACGTTGTGTACAGCTATATCGACTGGATCACGCTCTACGTCTTCGATGCCTACGAGCAGGAGCGGAGTCGGTGGATCAACGCGCAAGGCAACCTGCACTCGGCCGCGATCCATGCTCTCCTCTCGGGAAGTGGAGGGGACACCGTAACTTTCGAAGCCGAAACCGGGTATCGACTCGATCAGAATCATCTGGCCGTCGTTGCCTGGTCGACGTCGGACGCGGATGTGTTGGGATTTAATGCCCTCGACCGCCTGGTGCGTGATCTCGGTGCCGCTGCCGGTGCGGACAAATCCGTGATCGTGACCGCCATCGACCGTCGTACGGTCTGGGCGTGGCTGCCTTTCGGTCGACGAGTCCCGGCGCCGGATCTCGAAAGTCTGGCCGCGTCCGTGCCGCTCGACGGTGGCAGTCGGGTAGCCATCGGCCTCCCGGGTTCGGGAGTCGACGGATTCAAACGCTCTCACCAGCAGGCGCGCGCCGCGTATTCGGTTGCTGCGGTGCCTGATACGCCGTCGCGTCCTGTTGTCAGTTTCGGAGATCGAGGTGTCGCGGTGGTGTCACTTCTGTCGGAAAATCTCGAGTCGACAAAATCCTGGGTGTGGGAAGTGTTGGGACCGCTGGCCGACGACACGTCGTCGGCCGCAATCCTGCGCACGACGTTGAGTGTTTACTTTGCCCACGGTGAAAGCCACTTGCATACCGCCAATTATATGAATTTGCACCGCAATACGGTGAAGTATCGCGTCAACAAGGCGCTGGCTGATCCAGTGACAGCCGGTCGGGACAAGCTGGATCTGGCCTTGGCTCTGCAGGTGTGCGAGTTGTTGGGTAGATCGGTACTGCGTCCGATTGGCTGATGCGGCGGGGTTTCGATCTCAGGATTTTGCCAACTCGGAGACTACGTCCTCGAAATCCCGGGTCCCGTTGAATACCGACGCGCAGGCCTCGTCGAGCGGTTGGGTCCTCAGTCTCTGGGCGAAAATCAACTCTGCTTCTCGGACGAGTTCTCGGCGAAGTCGGCGAACCGTTCCATTGCCGCGTTCGGCTTTGTCGACAGCCGAGATGAGGTCTTCGATACCGGTTTCGTCGACGACGCTGGTGCTGATCACGGGTGGTCGAACCGCGTCGGCCCGCCGTAGTGCGAGCATCCGTTCAAGCTGGCGCGCAGTGTTTTTCGCCCCAGGGAGATCGGCCTTGTTCACGACCAGGACGTCCGCAAGCTCGAGTACGCCGGCTTTGATCGCTTGGAGATCGTCGCCCAAACCCGGAACTGATACGAGGACGGCGATGTCGGCGAACTCCGTGATCTCCACGTCGGACTGACCGCTTCCCACCGTCTCGAGAAGTACGACGTCCCAGCCGGCGGCGTCGACGGCGTCGATCAGGGCTGGGACAGCGCGGGACAGGCCACCGGTATAGCCTCTCGACGCGATCGAACGGATGAACACTCCCGGATCGCAGGTGTGCGCGCCCATTCTGGTTCGGTCGCCGAGCAGGGCGCCCCCGGATACCGGGCTGGAGGGGTCGACAGCGAGTACGGCGACACGCGTCCCGGCCCGCCGCAGCACAGTGACCATGGAGCCGATCAGAGAGGACTTGCCGGCGCCTGGTGGCCCCGTGAGTCCCACGACCACGGCGCGTCCCGTGTGCGGTCGCAGACGCGTACGCAGGTTGGTGGCGTCCGGCCCGCCCCGTTCCAGAATGGTCAGGGCTCTGGCGAGACTTGCTTCGTGGCCCGCCAGGAGTCCTGCCACGAGTCCCTCGAGTGAGTCCGTCATGCGACGATCAGTGGGTTGCCGAAGCCGAGTTCGTCGCGGAGCGTGCCGACGATCTCGCCGTGAGTGACACCGCTGATCGCGGCATCGACTACTTTTTCGAACACATTCTCCTTTTCATTTTGAGCGGCGTTGCGCAATCCGTCGATACCCCGTCGAACTTCGGTTTCGCTCCGATCGCGTTTGAATGCCCGGAAGGCTTCGACATGCGCCTCCATGGCATCTCGATCGGGACGGTACGGCGGCGGCTGGGTACCCTCGGCACCTTCGGAGCGGTAGCAGTTCACTCCGATGACGCGATCTTCGCCGAGGTCGATACGATCCTGGGCGGCGAGCGCGGAGCGGCCGATCATGCCCTGTACCAGGCCGGAACCCACGGCTTCATACATCCCGCCGGCATCCTCGACGATCTTCATGACGCGAAGGATCTCTTCCTCCATCTGATCGGTTAGTTGCTCGATGTAGTAGGAACCGCCGAGTGGATCGATCACGTCACAGAGATGAGCTTCTTCGCGCAGAATGTTTTGCGTGGCAATGGCGATACGCGCCGATTCTTCTGTCGGGCAAGTGATTGCCTCGTCGTAGGCATCGGTATGCATCGACTGAAGCCCCGAGAAAATTCCGGCCATGGCCTGGGTTGTCACGCGGGCGATGTTGTTGAGGGGCTGCTGGGCAGTGAGGTCGACGCCCGAGGTTTGACCATGGAACTTGAACCGCCATGAGCGCGGATCCTTCGCGCCGAGTCGTTCTTTGGCGATCCGGGCCCAAATCCTTCGGCCTGCACGGAATTTCGCGATCTCCTCGAAGAACGAGATCGACACATCGAAAAAGAATGTGAATCGCGGAAGGATGTCGTCGGGTTCGAGACCCCGGGCCATGCAGTCCTCGGCGTATTGGATAGCTGTCGAGAGTGTGAAGCCCATGGTCTCTGCCGGGGTCGCTCCGGCCTGTTGCATGTGCTGGCCCACGACGGACACCGGGTTCCATCCCGGCACTCGCTCACGGCAATACGCGACGTGGTCGACCAGGACCCGTCGAGATCCTGGCTGGGAGAGTCGGTAGAACATGTGGTTCGCGACGAAGTGGGAAATGTAGTCAGACTGGTTCGAGGTCCCGGTGATTCGGTCGAACGGAGTGCCGCGGCGCTTTGCGGTGGCCAGTACGAAGGCGAGCAGCGTGAACGGTGTGGGGTCGTTCATGGCGGTGGAGATCGTATCGAGCGGAACTCCGTCGAGCGCGGTACTCATGTGGTCGACGTTGTTGATGACCGTGCCGCAGGTGCCGAGTAGAGGTGTGGGGACTTCGTCGCAATCGAGACCGCGGAACCCGGAATTGCAGGGCAGCAGGCTGATGGCGTTGGCGCCGAGATCGAGTATTTGACGGACGCGGCCGTTGTAGTCTTCCGGGGTCCCCAGTCCGATCAACTGGCGCTGCGTCCACGTCCGACCTCGGTACATGGACGGGTAGATGCCGCGGGTGTACGGCGCTTGGCCTGGGTATCCGAGATCAGAAGCGAATCGGTCACCCGACCAGTCCTGCGGTGTGTAGAGGGGTTCGATCGTGATTCCCGACCGATTTCGCACCACCCGGTCGGCGGGGACCTGGCCGGCATATTCCGCAGCCCAAAGTTCCTGGGCGCTCGTAGGTTCCACCATGGTCATGCTGAGACCTCCGTTCCGAATTGCGCGGCCAACACGGCCTCGCCGAGTGCAGTGACGGATTCCACGATCTCCTCACGGGAGGACCCCGGCCCGAAGATCTGTGCCACGCCGGCGTCGTGGAGCATGGCGTGCTCACTATCGGGGACGATCCCTCCGACGACGATCGCCACATGGCCGAGTTCGGCCTTCCTGAGTTCGTCGATCAGGTCGGGAATGATCAGGTGGTCCGTTGCCAGGGAAGAGATTCCGATGACAGCTACGTCCTCCTGGCGCGCGAGTCGGACCACTCCGTCGATCGTCTGCCACGGCGGGGTGTAAATGACTTCATGCCCGGCGTCGCGTAGGTATGCCGCGATGATGCGACTGCCTCGGTCATGGCCGTCGAGACCGATCTTGGTGACCATGATCCTGATGGGTGCGCCCATGCGATGCCTCCTTGGGGTTGCATTGCGTCAAATGCGAGCGAGTGCTCGCTCACATTTGCAGTATGCTCACAGTGTGGAGGCGCGTCAAGCCTCTGCGAGGTGGTTGCAGACCGGCTTGCCGCAGCGGTAGTTATGCTGGCTCGGATCCCCGGCGGCGTCCCAGTCGCCCTGCTCGCGGGGCGCCCAAACCTGACGAGGAATTGATGACTCCCTTGGATACTCGCGAATATCTGCACGCTCGCGAATCGCTGACCAGCTGGTTCCGCACGGCGGCACCCGCGGGGTTGATTCGATGAGAGTGAGTCGCGAGGAGCGACTGAGTCAGCTCCAGGCCGTGGCGACCAGGCACATCATCGAGCGCGGGTTCGACAGCGTATCGGTGAACGAATTGGCCGAGGACCTCGGAATGAGCGTCGGTGGGCTGTATCGCTACATACAGACGAAATCCGATCTGCTGGTGATGGCCTGCGAGAACATTTACGGTGGCCTGCGGGAGACTCTTGCCGAGATCACGACGAGCGGTGAACGCGAACTTCCGGAGAAGCTTCGACTCATGATCGAGGTGTACCTCCGCGAATGTCTTCGGAATCGCGAGCAGATCCTGCTGATGTATCGCGAATACCGCCACCTGCCCGAAGACGCGCATCGCCGCTACAAGGAACGTGAACTCGGCATCACCGGCCTATTTGCGGATGTGATCGGCGTCGGCGTTCGGCACGGGCTGTTCAGAGACGTCCATGTGCAACTGCTGGCGCAGGACGTCGTCTTGTTGGGTCACTTGCCGGCGCTCAAAGGGTGGGCCGTGAAGGACGTCGAGTCAGACGTTTTTGTCGGCGAGCACGTAGCGCTGATCATGACTCGCCTCGAAGTGGAGACGTCAGCGAAGTAGTGAGCCGGGGTGGCGATCAGGGGAGCAGGCCTGCTCGGCGGGCAGCGTCGACGGCTTCTTGCCGGCTGTGTGCGCCGAGTTTGGTGAGCGCAGATCCCAGATAACTCTTGACGGTTTGGGGCGAAAGACCCAGGGCTTCTGCAATTCCGACGTTGTGAAGTCCGGTCGCCGCATGTGCGAGCACGTCGACTTCGCGCTCGGACAGTAGGCCGTCGTGTCGTCCCTGTGGAACGAGGCGTCGGCCAAAATCTCGTAGGGTTCGCCTGTCCTTTCCTAATTTTGCGAGTGCAGCTAGCGTTCTGAGCTCGGCAAACGCGCGACGGATCGCCTCGGTCTCACTGACTGTGAGCGGCAGATTGGTCATTTTCAGCCCCTCTTGTTCGCCGTCCATCCTGGCACTATTATGCGAGCGAGTGCTCGCATATTCAACCCTTTTGACAACATAGAGGTGTCCGATGACGCTCGTTGCCGCAGATGTCGATGCCAGTAGTGCGCTGGACCGTGCGCTTACCCAAGTGCAGCACCGGTCTGGCTTAGCCGTTGCGTTCGCGGGACGGGTCAGTTCGGAGACCTTGAGGATTACCAATCTTCGAGGCAACCGGTGCGAGGCGTTGTATGGGTTGTCGCTCCCACCGGGAGTGGGGCTTGGCGGCAAGGCCACGACTTTAGGCCGGCCGGTATCCGTGCGGGACTACTCATGCGCGCGCGCAATCACTCACGAATACGACAGTGCTGTGGCGAGGGAGGGTCTGCGGGCGCTCATCGCTGTCCCGGCCCGTGTCCACGGCCAAGTGAGGGCCGTCTTGTACGGGGGTGTTCGCACCGCGATGAGCATCGGTGATCGTGCCATCGACGAACTTGTCGAAGTAGGGCGGCAGCTTTCACTCGACTTGGAGGCGAATGCCGGCCACGCAGACGAGACGCTAGACCGTGCGCGCTGGTGCGCTCTCGTGGAGGAGATGGTGGCCGACCTCGCCGAGATGCCGGAGCATCCGGTGAATGCCAAGGTGCGTAGTACTTGTCTCGACCTGCTGGTTGTCCTGCGTGGCGAGTTGGAACGGGGCGTGTCCCCGGCGATCAGGCCGACGGATCTGAAGGTGCTCGAACTTGCCGCGGCGGGATGCACCGACAGTGACATCGCGGACGGTCTGGGGATTGGACTGCCCGTCGTGCGGCGTCGGATGCGTGTGCTGCGCGGGATCTTCGGCGTGCACAATCGGCACGCGGCAGTGTCGGCGGCGCGTGCGGCGGGTCTCCTGTCGTGAGGATGGTATCCAGCAAATAGCTTGCGCCTCAATCGTTTCTGCTATCACTCTTCGGTCAAACGTGACGTCCATGCGAGCTTCGGCTGCGACAATTTCGGGGGTATTCGTGCTCCGGTAACGCATAGATGATGTGGTCACGATTGAGAGGAAGGTGGTAGTCCATGGCTCCCGAACGTGCCTACTGGAATGAGAAGTTGGAGACTCGGCCGCGCGCAGAGCGTGAGCTGGAAATTCTCGCTCTGCTGCAGCAGCAACTGCGCCGCGTCTACACCGAATTGCCCTTCTACCGGCGGCATTACGACGCGCACGGCTTCCATCCCGATCAGGTCCGAAGTCTCGATGACTTCACCCGCCTCGTTCCCGTGATCACCAAACAAATGCTGCGGGACGATCAGGCTGCGAACCCGCCGTTCGGCAGCTACCTCGGCGTCGCGGAATCGGAGATCGCTCGCGTTCACGGTTCCTCGGGCACCACCGGCGCCCCCACTCTCTACGGAATCTCCCATGCCGACTGGGAGCATGTGACCGACGTGATGGCCCAAGGCTTCTTCACGACGGGAGTGCGTTCTACCGACAGGGTTCAACTGGCCACCGTCTTCGGCATGTTCATCGGCGGCTGGGGTGCACTGCAGGGATGTGAACGTATCGGCGCCACAACCTTTCCGATCGGCGCCGGCGAGACAGAACGCCAACTCGAGTTGATGTACCGAGTCGGTTCGACAGTGCTGATCAGTACCCCGACCTACGCGCTCCACATGCTGGAGCGGGCACGTTCGCTCGGCTACGACACAGCGGCATCGCCGCTTCGTCTCGGCATCTTCATCGGCGAACCCGGTGCAGCCATTCCTGGTATCCGGGACACGCTCGAGCAAGGCTGGGGTATGTCCGTGCGAGATTTGGCAACAACGTCGGAGATGACTCCGTTCGCCACCAATGCGGAATGTGAACACGGACTTGGCGTGCATGTCCTGCAGGATCAGGTGTGGACTGAAATCGTCGACAAGGAGAACCCGAACCAGGCTGCCCCGGACTCTGTCAGTGGCGGTGTCGTCTATACGCATTTGAGGCGGGAATCGCAGCCCATGATCCGTTTCGCCTCACGGGACGAGTCGCACATGACTTACGAGCCCTGTCCGTGCGGCCGGACCTACCCGCGCCTCCCGCTCGGCGTCTACGGACGGCTCGACGACATGCTGATCATCCGGGGCGCCAATGTGTATCCGAGTCAGGTCCAAAGGTCACTGCTTTCAGTGCCCGGTACCGGCGTCGAGTTCGTGGTCACGCTCGACCGCGACGGAACTCTGGACACTGCCACCGTCCAGGTCGAGTACGACCCGACACTCGAACTCGATGACGTGCCGGCCTTCAAGGCAGACCTGGCAGTCACCGTACGTGCGCGGCTCAAGAACGATACGAATATCAACTTCGTCGTCGAAATACTGGAACCGGAGACGCTGGAACGTGCTGTGTCGAAAGCGAACCGGGTGATCGATCGTCGCCCGTCTCTGGTGGCTGCGACCGCTTGAGGGCACTCGAAGCCGAGGACCCCGCAGTCGATGTGACTGCGGGGTCTGCTCGGACGCTGTGCGAAGCGTCAGCTACCGAAGACGCTGCCTACGCTGGCGCTGTCGGAGCTACCGATCGATCCCGAAGACCCGACTCCCGAAGACCCGACTCCCGGGGAGCCGATGGGAAGGAAGGCCTCGATACCACCGCGGAGCGGGGGCATTTTGTGGCCCTCGGGCAGTCGCGGGTCGATTGCCGAGCGGGCCGGTTCGATCGATGAGGTTCCGATCGCGCCGTAGCCGACGACGATGAGACGATTCAGAGTGTTGGGGACAGTGAATCCGTCGCTCTCGCCAGATTGGGGCGCGAGGACTTTTTCGATCGAACCGGTGGCGGGGTCGATCTTCGCGAGCCGGAAGTCCGTCGCTACGAACGGAGCAGCGTTGGGCCCCAGTGGAACGTGGTAGCCGAGCGAGATGGGTGCGAGCAAGCCGTCATTGGTAAGGGTTGGCGGTCCGCCGACAATCCAGGTGGGTTCTCCGACCGTCGGGCTGATCGGAAGGACTTCCTTCGCGAGTGCTGAGAAGTCGGCACTCCAACGCTGCTGGCACTGTGAGTTGTAGGACGTCATGCTCGTGCCCTGATCGCCGAGCAGGTAAATGTTGCCGTCGGGGCCTGCGGTAGGCGAGCCGCCCTTGCTGTCGGCGTCCACGCTGCAGCGGACGGAACCGTCGTCAGTCCCTGCCGCATAAAGGATTCCGGCATTATCCGTGACGTAGACAGCATTTCCGTCGGTGGAGATCGTCGGACTGGAACTGCTGCCGGAGCCGACGGCTGCGCTGAAGGCAAGTGCGATTGTGCCCAGTGATCCACCAGTGCCCGGTACGTAGTCGATCCCGTAGACGTAGCCCTGTGTCGTGTCCGAGGAGACCGCAAAGATTCGGCCGGTCTTGTTCGATACCGACGGAGTGTTGGCCTGCGGCATGGTGCCACCCCAGAACAATTCCCAGGTGGGGATCGTGAGCTCGGGATCAAGCAAGCCGCTGCCGAGGAGTGTCGGCGGTTTCGGCTGGTCAGCCGGCAGCGATGCGGTTGCCGGCAGCTGTGTCACGGGTGCTCGCAGCGCTCCGGTATCGGGATCGACTACGACGACCTTGTTCCAGGTCGTGATGCCCATGACCGAGCCGTCCGCGAGGAATTGGGCGGTAACCAGTGGCCGGAACGGGGTCGCGCGGGTGCCTTCTTGCCACGGGGATCCGGGGGAAGCATCGGGCAGCGCGACCTTCCATTTCACCTGGCCGTTCGGGTGGAACGCCCAAAGTTGGTTGCAGTCACTGACATACAGGTCGCCATTGCGGGCCACCAACGGGCTCTGCAGGACGGCGCAGCTGTCGAAGTCGTCAGAATTCTGCCATTCGGCGGACTTCCATTTCAGTTTTCCGTCGGGTGCGTAGGCGTACAGATTGGACTGGCCAGGCGCGAGACCGGTGGTGACGTACGTCGTCCCGTCGGGACCGATCACCGGAGCTGTGAGCACCGACGCGTTGTCGAGCCCAGACCAGGTGGACTGGTACTGATCGCTCGGTGAAACCGGCACAGTTTTGCGGTTGCCGGCATCGCCGTGCAGGGTCGCCCAGCCAGTCTGTGCGTAGTACGCGTCGATCCCGGCCGGTGCTGCGCTGGCCTGTTGTATCAGAACTCCGCCACTCGCGAGTGTGATGCAGGCGAGGGCAGTCGCGGATCGGCGCGTGATCCATCTCGGTTTCGACAACTCAGAGCCTCCAGTGAAGTTAGGCGTTACACAGTGCATCGCCTTATTGCGAAGCATGTAACCTCAGTCGCATAGATGTCAAGGGGGAGTTTCGTGGCGCAAGGACGTACTACCCACAAGCTGGGGCCCCATCAAGACCCGGCTGTCGACGCGGCGGTCCTGGCCGCGACTCGTCGACTGCTGGTCGAAGTGGGTTATTCCGGCATGACGATCCACGGCATCGCTTCGGCGGCAGGTGTCGGTCGCCCAGCCGTCTACCGGCGTTGGCCGTCGAAGGCCCATATCGTGCACGAGGCCGTGTTCCCCCCGTTGACACCCGAATGGATCTCCGAAGATCAGATCGAAAATGAGGTCAGGAGACTGGTTTTCGGTACCATCGCCCTTTTCGGCGACCCGGTGGTCCGTGAAGCTATCCCCGGCCTGATGAGCGAGATGCGGGCAGATCCGACTCTGCAGAAGATGCTGGACGAGCGTTTGCAGGCGGGAGTGCGCGAGAAACTTACCCAGAGCCTCGCTGACTGGACTCGGACTGGGCAAGTGCGTCCGGAAATCAAGGCAACTACGCTGCTCGACGTAATGGCCGGTACTGCGATTTTCGCGCTGTCGATCCGCAACGTGGACGACCTCGAAAGCATCGCCACGTCGCTGACAGACCTGCTGTTGCACGGGATCTTGAAGTGAGACCGGTGTCGGTGTCGGCAGGTTGCCCTACGGTATTCGAGTGACTTCTCCGTGGACGGCTGGGCAGGTGGCATCGGTAGCTCCCGACGTCACCTCGTTGGCTGCTGCGAGGAAACTGGCAGGATCCTGGACGCTCACCGGTCACCACGAGAACAGTCTCTGGGGCCTGTGCCAGGGCAGCGGGTCCAAGCCTTACCAGGCAATAGTCGACTTGAGTGGCCCCGCGTACAAGTGCTCGTGCCCTAGTCGTAAGTTCCCGTGCAAGCACACCTTGGGTCTGCTCGTCGAATGGTCCGAAGGGCGTGTGCCGACGGCATCGGAGCCTGCCGATTTTGCCGCCGAGTGGCTGGACCGTCGGGAAGAGAAGGCGGTAACCACTCGACCGGCCGCGACGAAAATTGTCGACCCTTCCACCGCTCAGAAACGTGCCGAGCGAGTGGCCGGTGGACTCGTCGAACTCGACCTGTGGATCACCGACCAGATCCGGGGCGGGCTGGCAGCGATGGACAAATCGTGGGAGGCGTTGGACGCGGTAGCCGCGCGTATGGTCGACGCCCAAGCCCCCGGGGTCGCGGGAACGCTGCGTACTTTGGCGGGCATCGTGGCGTCGAACGAGAACTGGCCTGAAAAAGTGCTCGACGAACTCGCGCGCCTGCATCTCCTGGTCGCCGCGCATCAGAAGATTGCCGAACTTCCTGAATCCCTTCAAGATTCGGTACGCGCGCAGGTGGGCTATCCGGTCGGCACCGACAGCGTCATGGAGCGCCCACCCGTTCGCGATCACTGGATGGTGATGGGCACTCGGGTCACCGAGGAAAAACGGCTCTTCACCCGTACTGTCTGGTTGCTTGGTCGAGTTACCGGCCAATGGGCTGTACTGCTCGACTTTTCGCACGGTTCCCCCAACTTCTCCGGAGTTGTCCCGCCCGTTGTCGGATATCAGATTGACGCCGATCTCCATTTTTATCCCGGTGCGGCGGCACTGCGGGCGCGACTGGGAAACTTGCACAGTGAAGCGGAGCCGTTCACGACGGTGCCACGCGGCAGCATCGACGGCACCTTGCAGAGTTATGCCGATGCGGTGAGTGCTGATCCGTGGCTGCGATCCTGGCCGATGATGATCAGCGCGGTAACACCGTCGTACGTCGACGGCTCGTGGTTCCTGGTCGATGAAACCGGTGCGGCGCTTCCCGCGGAAGGCGATTCGCTCTGGACCCTGCTCGGTATTTCCGGAGGTTATCCGGTGACAGTGTGCGGTACGTGGAATGCCTGTGCCGTCAGCCCGATTTCGGTATTCGCGAGCGGCCAGGTGATCGCGCTGTGAGCAGCTTGATGTCGACGGCTCTGCTCGGAACCTCGCGCACGGCTGTAGCTTTCGAAGATCTTCCCGCCGACGTACGCGGCGCGGCGGAAACGTGCGACGGAGACTCTGCTGCAGTTCTCCTCACCGCTGCAGCTCTCGAGCGTGCCTACCGTGCCGGGGGAGCGGGTTCCACCACAGCGGAAGTGCCTCCGCCCGCCCGGGATGATCCGAGATTGACGCTCCCCGAATCGTCGTCGGCGCATTTGGTGTCTATGCTCGCGGCCAAGGCCACGCTGCTTGACGACTGGTTCGCATTGGCGATCGAGCGCAACTTTCGGGCGCCGGATCATCTTGTGGCAGAGCTCCTTTCCTACGCCCGTGCCAATGAGCTGTATCGTGAGAACATTCTGCGCATTGTCGGTGAGCGTGGGCAGTGGTTGGCTGCCCGAAATCCGGAGTGGTCCATGCTGATCCGCCACCGCGATGCCGGCCCGGGACTTTGGCGTCACGGCACTCCCGCAGAGCGACTCCAGTGGTTGGCCGATGCTCGTCGAAGTGATCCCGCCCTGGCCTTGGCCGAGTTGTCGCAAACCTGGGAAACCGAACGGGGAGAACACAAAGCAGCATTTCTCGCAGCGCTGGCCGCTGGATTGTCTGCTGACGATATTCCGCTCCTCGAACATGCTCTTGACGACAAACGGAAAGATGTACGACGCGAAGCGGTCAACATGCTGCGGCGACTGCCGGGGTCGCAGTGTGCGGAGCGGATGGCTCAGCGAGTGCAAACATGGGTTCACGTGGAACAGGGCGGGATCGTCGTTGATGTTCCCGACGAAATTGACACTGCAGCCCGTCGTGACGGTATCGAAGACCGGCCGAACCCGCACACCGACTACCGGGCCGAGTATATGCGGCAGGCAATTGCCGCGGCGCCGTTGACGCTGTGGAACACCATGATCGGTGAACCTGCCGCGGTGTTGAGTTCGATCACCGACGGAGTCTGGGAACCAATACTGCATGACGCGTGGTCCACTGCAGCTGTGTTGCAGCATAACTCGGAGTGGGCCGAGGCGATCTTCACTGTCCGCGGCTTGTCGACCGACAGGCGCTTGCTCCCTTTGATCCCCGGACGCGCGTTGGCCGACCTCCTACTGTCCGGAACCGGCGACGCCAATGTGCTCCATCCGGACCGGGCGGCAATCTATGAGGCTCTTCCTCGCCCGTGGCCCGCGGACATCACCGCGTCCGTCATTGCGCAGTGGGAACGAGTGGCGGCCCGACGCGCGGACGGCGGCGCCCGCGCCAACGAGTTCTCGCGCTACAAGTATGCAGCCTCGCTGCGTCTTGCGCAGGCAAACTTTCCTTACAGCGCAGTGCCTTTGCTGAACCGGGCGGCCGAGCGCGCTCGAGATATCGACTGGCAACAATCTTTCATCAAGGTTGCCACCACAATTGTCCACCGCAAGACCCTGCTCGAGGAGCTCACATGACGGCTACAACCGACCCGACCTCGTTGATGCGTCCGCATGCCGAGCAGGAGTACGCGCACGAACTTGCTGCACTGGCGGCCGCCGACACGCGCCCGCGCCCGCCGTCATGGAACCTTTCACCGTGGGCTGTGGTCACGTACGTGCTCGGCGGAACCTTGGACGACGGTACCGTCATTTCGCCCAAGTATGTCGGTCCCCGTCGGCTCATGGAGGTGGCCGTCGCAACTCTTGCGACCGACCGCGCACTTCTCCTCCTCGGTGTTCCCGGAACAGCCAAAACTTGGGTTTCCGAACATCTTTCGGCTGCAATTTCCGGCGCCTCGACGCTCCTGGTTCAGGGCACGTCGGGCACGCCGGAAGAGGCGATCCGATACGGCTGGAACTACGCGCGGCTCCTGTCCGAGGGGCCGACTGCCGGCGCAATGGTGCCTTCGCCGGTGATGACGGCAATGGAAACCGGCAAGATCGCTCGCATCGAGGAACTGACTCGCATCCCGGCCGACGTACAGGATGCGCTCATCACCATTCTCTCCGAGAAGACGTTGCCGGTCCCCGAACTGGGCACCGAAGTGCAGGCGTCCAAAGGCTTCAACCTCATTGCTACAGCAAATGATCGAGATCGTGGGGTCAACGATCTCTCCTCCGCTCTGCGTCGACGGTTCAATACCGTCGTGCTGCCGTTGCCGGCCAGTGAGGAAGACGAGGTTGCCATCGTGGCCCGACGCGTCGAGCAGTTGGGTGCTGCACTGGAGCTTCCGGCAGTGCCGGCTGCCGCCGACGAAATCAGGCGCGTAGTCACTGTGTTCCGTGAACTACGTTCCGGCACTACGTCTGATGGCCGAACCAAGCTCAAATCTCCTTCCGGCACATTGTCTACGGCTGAAGCTATTTCCGTGATCACCAACGGGCTCGCGTTGTCGGCACATTTTGGAGACGGTGTGCTGCGAGCCTCCGACGTGGCAGCGGGCATCTTGGGCACGGTCGTCAAGGATCCGGTTGCCGACAAGGTGGTCTGGAACGAGTACCTCGAAGCCGTGGTTCGTGAACGGGGCGACTGGTCCGACTTCTACCGGGCGTGCCGTGAGGTAACCGGGTGAGCCTGCCCATCCATGATCGGGCCTTGCGAGACAGCAGGGTTCGGGTCTTCGGAATCCGGCACCACGGACCTGGTTCGGCTCGGGCGGTCCGGCGTGCGCTCGACGAGTTTTTGCCGGACGTCGTGCTCATCGAAGGGCCTTCGGATGCGGATCCGTTGGTGATGCTGGCGGCGTCGGACTCGATGGCGCCGCCGGTTGCGTTGCTCGCGTACGTCACTGGTGAACCGTCGAAGGCTGCGTTCTGGCCCTTTTCTGTGTTCTCCCCGGAATGGCAGGCATTGCAGTGGGCTGCGCACAACGGTGCTGCAGCACGTTTCTGTGATCTACCCGCGTTCAATCTGCTGGCGGAGTCGGACGCGCGCACTACGCGTGAGGGCGATCCGTTGGCAGAGTTGGCGGCTGCAGCGGGGTATGACGATACCGAGCGTTGGTGGGATTCGGTTGTCGAATCAGATTCTGGCACACATGCTTCCGGTTTCGAAGTCTTTGATGCGATCACCGATGCCATGATTGCTCTGCGTGAAACCGTGCCGATCGACGAGGAAACTGCCCACCGCGAAGCGTACATGCGTCAGGTGCTCCGCAAGACGCTCAAGGACGGTGCGCAACGTGTAGCAATCGTGTGCGGGGCGTGGCATGCGCCGGCTCTGGTGGGTCCGCTCGGTCCGGCCACGGTGGATGCGCGAATCCTCAAGGGAATGGCCAAGATCAAGACTTCGTTGACGTGGGTTCCCTGGACGCATTCGCGACTTGCGTCGGTGTCGGGCTACGGAGCCGGAATCACTTCTCCCGGTTGGTATCACCACCTCTTTACTGCCACGGACAACACCATTGCACGGTGGCTTACAAAAGTCGCACGAGTGCTGCGCGCGGAGGATTTGCCGATTTCGAGTGCGCACGTTATCGAAGCAGTGCGATTGGCCGATGCGCTGGCTGCGTTACGGTCCCGACCGTTGGCAGGCTTGTCGGAAGTGACCGAAGCGACGCGCTCGGTGATGTGCGAGGGCAACGACGTCCTGCTGGATCTGGTCACGAGAAAGTTAGTGGTCGGCGAAGCCTTGGGTGCTGTGCCGGAAGAAACGCCGACTGTTCCGTTGGAAGCGGATCTGCGGGCGCGGGCAAAGACCCTGCGACTCAAACAGCAAGCTGGCGCAAAGAATCTGGATCTTGATCTTCGTCGCGATATCGACATCGAGCGCTCGCATTTCCTTCACCGATTGAGCATTCTCGACATCGGTTGGGGTCGGCCGGCGGATAGTGACATTCAATCCACCGGCACCTTCCGCGAAACGTGGGAACTTCAATGGAAGCCGGAATTCTCGGTGTCGGTGATCGAGGCATCCCTGTGGGGTACGACGGTATCCGGCGGCGCCGCGGCCAGAGTGGTGTCGCAGGTGAAAACGCCGGGAATTACGTTGGCAGAGTTGATCGGGCTGTTAGAATGCTCGCTCCTCGCGAATCTTCCCGAAGCACTATCGGAAGTGCTGACGAGTGTGAAAACTGTTGCAGCTCTCGACCATGATGTGTCACACCTGATGGCGGCGCTGCCGCCGCTGACGCGAACCCTGCGGTACGGCGACGTACGGGGTACCGACGTCTCGGCGCTCGTCGACGTCGGCGACGGATTGCTGATCCGTATCTGTACAGGACTGCCCGTAGCTGTGACCGGCATGGACGATGCCAGTGCTGCGGAGTTTCGTGCTCTCGTCGACAACGTTCACGGCGCCGTGATGATGCGCAACGACGCCGAGTCGACTGCGCGTTGGCTCGGTGCGATGCGGAGTGTGATCGACCGTGACGATGTCAACGGGATGTTGGTGGGACGGATGGTTCGACTGCTTCGTGATGCTGGTTCGATCACGGAAACCGATGCGGCGGAGCGTTTGTCGCGATCGCTGTCCATCGGCAGTGCTGCCACTGACAAGGCGGGCTGGGTGGACGGGTTCCTCGGCGGGGGAGGTTTGGTCCTCGTACATGATCGGGCGCTACTGGACTTGATCGACAGTTGGGTGCGTGAACTCCGCGAGCAGGATTTCATCGACACACTGCCACTTCTGCGGCGAACGTTCGGTGCATTCGAGGCAGCGGAGCGACGTGCGATCGGGCAGGCAGTGCGTGGTGGTCGGCTGGTGGAGTCGGCAGTGGAGACCGATGCACGAAGAGGGCGAGCGGCTCTGGGTGTCGTTGCCGCAATCCTGGGGGTGGGTGCATGAGCATGAGTGATGACGACCAGCGGCTGCGTCGATGGCGATTGATGCTCGGAGAGTCCGCCGACGAGTCACTGGGCGGGCTGGGACAACCGGGCGACACCCAGATGGATGCGGCGCTCGCCGCTCTGTACGACAACTCCGGCCCGAAGAAGGGGAGTCGTCGCTCGGCCGGGCTGGGGGCGTCGGCGCCCAAAGTTGCACGTTGGCTGGGCGATATCCGTACCTACTTTCCCAGCACAGTTGTGCAGGTGATGCAGAAGGACGCTATCGATCGACTCGGATTGACGCATTTGCTGCTCGAGCCAGAACTGCTCGACGCGGTGGAACCCGACGTACATCTGGTGGGAACTCTGCTCAGTCTCAATCAGGTGATGCCGGAGGCAAGTAAGGCCACAGCCCGCATGGTCGTCGGCAAGGTGGTGCGCGAAGTCGAGGAGCGCATTGCACAGAAGACCAAGGCGGCAGTGACCGGAGCACTCAACAGGTCGGCCCGAACATCTAATCCGGCACTGCGCGATATCGATTGGAATCGGACTATCGCCGCCAACTTGAAGAACTACCTACCGGAGTACCGAACTGTGGTGCCGGAGAGGCTGATCGGGGTCGGGAGGAAATCTGCATCGGTGCAGCGGGACGTAGTCCTGGCCATCGATCAGTCGGGTTCGATGGCCTCGAGTGTTGTCTATGCCTCGGTGTTCGGTGCCGTCCTGGCATCGATGCGAGCATTGAGGACGTCGCTGGTGGTGTTCGATACCGCGGTCGTGGACCTGACCGAGAAGCTGTCCGATCCGGTTGATGTTCTGTTCGGAACGCAACTGGGCGGTGGCACCGACATCAACCGGGCAATTGCGTACAGCCAGTCGTTGATCACGCGGCCGGCAGAGTCGATGTTCGTGCTCATTTCCGATCTGTACGAGGGCGGTATCCGCAACGAGATGCTTCGACGCATGGCGGCCATGAAAACGGCCGGCGTGCAGGTCGTGGTGCTGTTGGCACTCTCCGACGACGGGGCACCCTCGTTCGATCACGACAATGCGACTGCGCTGGGTGCTCTGGGCATCCCGGCATTTGCGTGCACACCGGACAAGTTTCCGGAGTTGCTTGCGGTTGCGTTGGAGCGAGGTGATGTCGGAGCGTGGGCTGAGCAGTTGAGCGGGCGCTGATGCTTCGAGATACGTTGCGCTGGGTACTCCGCCAGAATGACCCGTGAGGTTTCTGCAACGCAGGTAGGTTCAGGCTTGGTCCTCGCGGTGTTGGCATGTAGCCAGTTCCTGATGACTCTCGACAGTTCGGTCATGAATGTTTCGATGGCCACTGTTGCCGCGGACGTCGGCACCACTATCACCGGTATCCAGACCGCCATCACGCTGTACACGCTGGTGATGGCGACGCTGATGATCACGGGCAGCAAAGTCGGGTCGATGATCGGGCGTCGAAAAGCATTTGCGCTCGGACTGATTATCTACGGGGTGGGTTCGTTCACGACGGCGATCGCACCCAATCTTGCTGTGCTGCTGATCGGTTGGTCCTTCCTCGAGGGGGTGGGGGCGGCGCTGATCATGCCCGCCATCGTAGCGTTGGTTGCGACCAACTTTTCGGCCGAAAAGCGTCCCGCCGCATATGGATTGGTTGCAGCAGCGGGGGCGATGGCCGTAGCGGTCGGACCTCTGCTCGGCGGGGCCGTCACCACTTTTGCGTCGTGGCGCTATGTCTTTGTCGGAGAAGTGGTCCTGGTGGTCCTGATTCTCGCTGTTCTTCGCAAAGTCGCCGACGTGCCGCCGGTCAAGTCGCGGTTGGACGGGGTCGGTTCGGTTCTGTCGGTGGTGGGGCTGGGCATGATCGTGTTCGGGGTGCTGCGTTCGAGTGAGTGGGGATGGGTGCAGGCAAAGCCTGGAGGGCCGGAGGTTGTCGGACTCTCACCTGTTGTGTGGTTGCTGATCGGTGGGTTGCTGGTGGTCTACGGCTTCCTGCGGTGGGAGACACGGCTGGTAGACGCTGGACGAGAGCCGTTGATGGATCCGGCGATGTTGCGAAACCGGCAACTCAGCGGTGGTCTTTTCATGTTCTTCGTTCAGTTTCTCGTGCAAGCCGGAGTGTTCTTTGCCGTTCCGTTATTTCTGTCCGTAGTTCTCGAATTGAGTGCCCTCGAGACCGGGATCCGGATTCTTCCGCTCTCTGCAGCACTTGTGTTGGCGGCCATCGGAATTCCGAAGCTGTTGCCGAACGCAAACCCTCGTCGCATCGTTCGGTTGGGACTGCTGTCGATGATTGTCGGAATTCTGCTGCTCGTCGCCGGGATGGATCCGGGCGCAAATGCCGCAGTCGTGATGGTCCCGATGTTGTTCATGGGGTTCGGGCTGGGAAGTTTGTCGTCCCAACTCGGTGCTGTCACTGTGTCGTCCGTTCCGGATGAGGAGAGCGCGGAAGTGGGAGGCCTGCAGAACACGGCCACCAATCTCGGAGCGTCATTGGGGACTGCTCTGATTGGTTCGGTGCTGATCGCCACCCTCACCACATCAGTGATCGCGGGTATCGAGGGCAATCCTGCAGTGCCGATGTCGGTGCAGCAGCAGGCCACAACGGACCTGGCTTCGGGTGTTCCGTTCCTGTCGACCACGGAACTTCAGAGCGCACTCACCGCAGCGGGGGTCAGCGAACAGGCCACTACGGCGATTGTCGACGTCAATTCCGAGGCCAGGCTGGAGGCATTGCGCGTGGCGTTCGCAGTTGCGGCGCTCCTGGCGATTGCGGGATTGTTCGGGACAGGCAGGGTTCCGCGAACTCCCGTTGGGAGGGATTGAGGAAAACTTCGAGGCAAGCAGTGGTTTGTGACCTCTCGGCTCGATATAGAGTGAACTTCACCAAAAGGATTCTTCGGGAATGGCAACGGGGGTTGCGAAACAGTCGCCGAGTCGGGAAAATCGCCCGTAACGGGTAGTGCACTCGATAAGGACAACGGAGGGGGTTCGGATGTTTGAAAACCGGCGTCCGACCGCGGCTACGTGGACCTGCGACGGAGTCAGGTCACCTGAATGCTGACGGGTGTTAGGCAACCTGGACGTCGATTCGCGTTGTCAGCATCCGAGCGCGGAGATTTCTTTCGCCGCCAACTCGACGAGACCGCTTCTGTCGCACCGCTCTCGAACATGGCGTTCATACTCGGCATCGGTTCGGTAATCGTGTTCGTCATTCCGCCGGAACAAACAGTGGTTCGTGTGTTGGGTGGGATCACCATCCTGCTGGTTTTCCTCAACTCGACTCGCGTTGCAGTTTCTCTGAGAGTGCCGAGATGGAGACAGTCGACGCGCTTCGATTACATAGGGCTGATGCTCGAAGTTGTGGTGATCGCGATTCTCGACATCGTGCTGTTCTCGAAGTTGTTCACGACGATCGACTCCAACTACGACGTGGTAATTATCGCGACGATGGCTGGAGTCATGGGTGCCGGCACCATCAATTTCTATACAGTTCGCTCGGCCAGTCTCTCGTGGATATACATCCACGGACTGGGCTTGATGATTGTGTTCTCGATGCATTCCGAACCGTATTTGCCAGTGCTCGCGATCCAACTGGCGATCTACATGTTTGCTCTCACCGTCGGCGCGATGTATCTTTCGGCGTCATTTCAGCGACGTTGGATGGCAGAAATTCAAGCCGATTCAGAACGCCAGACGGTGTCGCTGCTGCTCGACGGGTTCGAAGGTGGATCGAGAGACTGGCTGTGGGAAGTCGACACCGACGGACGTTTTTCGCACATATCTCCGCGGTTATCCCAGCTCAGCGGACTGTCCGTGAGCGATCTGCAGGACATGACGTTCGGGCAATTACTCAATCACCTCGAGATCACCTCCAGCGATGAGGGTAAGGCGGCTGCGGAACTACTGGTCGACAAGTTCGAGCGGACAACACCGTTCCGGGACATAGTGGTTCCCATTCGGATAGACGGAGACCGACGGTGGTGGTCATTCTCAGCGAGTCCCCGAGTGCTCGAGGACGGTGAGATCCGTGGTTGGCGAGGTGTCGGATCCGATATCACCGAGCGTTACGTTCACGAGCAGGAAATTCTGCGACTGGCAGCAACCGATTCCCTGACGGGTCTCCCGAACCGGAGGTCCTTCGGATCGGAGTTGGAACGAGCGATCAACGGACGCGGCAACCTCGACCGAGTACGCGTCGCGATTCTCGATCTCGATAACTTCAAGTCGGTCAACGACACACTCGGGCATCCCGTCGGAGACCGATTGCTCCTCGCCGTTACCGACCGTCTTCGAACCGTTGCGGGCTCTGATGTTTTTGCGCGAATGGGTGGCGACGAATTCGGGATAGTCGCGCATGTCCCAGCCGGACGAAACTCGTACGTCGGATTCGAACGATATCTCGACGTACTGCAGGAACCCTTCTACATTGCGGGCAATCGCATCGAAGTCCGTGCCACAATCGGGTACGCCAACAATCCCGACGATGCCGGGGACGCCGACGAATTGGTGATGCTCGCCGATCTGGCACTGAACGAGGCTAAATCGACCGGCCGAAACAGGGTGGGCAAGTTTTCGCCGGCGTTGCGCGCCTGGGCGTCGGAGCGGGCCACAGCTCAGCAGGAATTGGACCGAGGGATCGCGGCCAACCAGTTCGAACTTCATTACCAACCGCAGGTGAACGCTACAACCGGGCAGGTTGTGGCGTTTGAAGCCCTCCTCCGGTGGAACCATCCGGTAAAGGGACTCATTGGGCCGAGCCAGTTCATCGGTGTGGCCGAAGAGACCGGCATGATCATTCCGCTCGGCGCCCAGGCAATGGCACTCGCCTGCGCCGAAGCTGCGAAATGGCCAGCGGGGATGCGTGTCGCCGTCAATGTTTCACCGGTGCAATTGCTCTCGATCGACTTCTGCAAGATGGTCGAAAGTGCGCTGGACGCCACTGGATTGGACCCCAAGTCGTTGCAACTCGAAATCACCGAAACCGGCGTTGTCGAGGACCGGGCAATCTCGGATCTCCACACATTGAGGTCTCTGGGAGTTACCGTCGCCCTCGACGATTTCGGTACCGGATATTCGTCTTTCGCGACACTTCAACGGCTTCCCATCGATGTCCTCAAGATTGATCGGTTTTTCATCGTCGACTGTGCCGATCATCAGATGGCCGTCGTGAAATCAGTGGTGGAACTCGCCTCGCTACTGGGCATGGTGTCGCTCGCCGAAGGTGTGGAAACGCCGGTGCAACTGCGTCGAGTCCAAGCAGTCGGGTGCGATCTGATTCAAGGATTTCATATCAGTAAGCCACTGAATGCTGCTCAACTCGAGGCGTATCTTGCTGCTACAGCGACTTCGTCCGGGCAGAACTTTCATCCGCTCGATTCAGATTTCAGTCGTCCGTAATCCGTTTCCGCCGGCAGTCTTCGCTTGATACATCAGCGAATCCGCGACGTTCGAAGCCAGCGAAATTGCCGACGCCCCACCGGCCCATGTCTTCGAATCGGTAGGCATGATTACCCCACCGACGCTCACCGTGGTGGGTATCGAATCCTGATCGTCGGACAACGCGGAATTGGTGCTGTCGATCAGGTAGGAAATTTTGTCCGGCGCCCCGGATATGACTGCCAGATATTCTTCGCCGCCGACGCGCCCGATGACCCCGTAGTGACCAAAATGGAGCGTCAAGCGGCTTGCTGTTCTCTGGATGACATGGTCGCCTTCGGAATGCCCGTAAATATCGTTGACCAGCTTGAACTTGTCGATATCGATGACGATGAACGCCAGGCATTCTTCTCTTGTTCTGGCGTGCTCGAGTAGTTCGGCGATTGCGGCGTCGAGTCCGCGCCGGTTATACAGTCCGGTGAGCGGATCGCGATCTGAATCGCGGGCGTCACGGTACAACGTGCGCCAGGCCAGATGCGAAAAGATTGGCATGAGCGTCACGACGCCGAGTAGGACCGTCGCTCGCGCCAGGAGGGTTGTCATGTTGACTTCGCCTTGCTGAAATGCGAGTACGAAGACGATGGCAGTAATCGTGGTAGCCCACAAAACGTGTGCTATCAGCCATTTTGCGCTGACGAACAAGGTTGCGAAGGTGCCGCCCACGGCAAAGATGATGCATCCGAAGGTGCCTGAGTCGCGGTCGGTGACCATGAGGACTGCCAGGCCGATCCCGAGATCGGCGAAAATGCCGTAGGCGAGAAGCCCGAATCGGCCGGGAAACGGAAGAGCGAACCAGCACGCAGTAACCACAATGGAAGCAGTGATCATGACTACCGAAAGCGATTTTCCGGTGAGGGTCGGCGGTGTATCGGGTCCGATCAATTTGAAGAATGCGGAAAGCCCGAAAATTATCGTCATCACACCGATTAGCGCACTGAAAATCGGTTGAATCGCGCGGCTCGAGCGTTGGTGCTTTATCCACTCATAGTCGTGCGGCTCGTAGAACCACTCCTTGATCGTGTACCAAGAACTGTTCCCTGCCGGTCGGGGAGCAGTTTCGGACATGAGGTTCATCTTGGCATTGAAATGCAGCAAGTAGAAAACAATTGTCTATTCGGTTTTAGATCTCCGTGGTCCGGATGCCGTTTCCGCCGGCGGCTTTGGCCTGATACATCATCGAGTCGGCAACGTTCGACGCGACCGCAATCGCAGTTGTCCCGCCGGTCCATGCCTTCGATTCCGTCGGCATGATCACCGCGCCGACGCTCACAGTGGTGGGTACTGCGTCCGGATGGCTGGAAATTGCCTCGACAATGCCGCCGATCAAGACGCTGATCAACTGGATAGGTCCCGATATGGCAGCGAGATATTCTTCGCCGCCGACCCGGCCGATGACCGCTCGCTGACCGAGATGAGTGCTGAGGCGGTCGGCTGTTCTCTTGATTACCTGGTCACCCTCGAAATGTCCGTGAACGTCGTTGACCAACTTGAACTTGTCGATGTCGACAACCACAAAGGCGAGAGACCACTGCTCGGCCCGGGCGTGCTCGAACAAGTCCAAGATCGCGGGGTCGAGTCCGCGGCGATTCAACAGTCCGGTGAGAGGATCCCGATCCGAGAATCGGGCGTCGCGGTACAGCGTGCGCCACGTCAGATGGGAGAAGATCGGAAGGAGGGTGACTGCGGTGAACAGAACGAGAGCGCGCGCCATGAGGGTAGTGGTGTCGGCATTTGTCTCCTGGAAGGCCAGAAAGAACACGATGATGCTGACGCCGGTCGCCCACACGACGTGCGCCAAAAGCCATCTGGCGCTGACAAACAGTGTGGCGAAGGTGCCGCTGACCACAAAGGCAATACACCCGAAGGTTGCCGATTCGCGATCGGTAACCATCAGAACCGCGCCCGCGAAGCCGATATCGGCAAAGACCGCGAATGCAATCAGGCCGCGCCGTCCCGGAAACGGTTGGGTGAACCAGAACGCCGCGACGAGACAGCATCCGACGACAACGCTGACCCCAAGGTACTTCCCGAACAAGGTCGGCGGGGCGTCCGGTCCGATCAATTTGAAGATGGCGGTAATCCCGAAAATTATCGTCATGAACCCGAGCAGGGCACGGAAAAGTGGCTGAATCGGACGGCTGGACCGCTGCTGTCCCAACCACTCGTAATCGTGCGGCTCGTCGAACCATTCTTTGAGCGTGCGCCACGGATTGCTCCCGGAAGGTGGGGGAACCGGGCGCGACATGGTGACTATCTTGGCACCGAATTCGGACAAGAGAAAACTAAACATTCATCGCGTCGAAACATTCGGTATTTTCAGGGAATTGGTCGAAAAGTATCGTAAGTAGCTGACCTGTTGCAGGTTTCGTAACCAGTGCAATTCAGTTAGAGGCGGTTAGCCCCGCCCGTGCCGCTGCCGAACCAGCCCACGTTGCAGTACCGACAGTGATCAAAGCCCCGAGAAGAATTGCTGCAGGTTCACCGTTTCCCAACACTCCCAGTTGTGAGCCCACCGTCACCGCAGCAACCGGAACACCGAGTTGCGCCGCCGACAACACACCCAGTGAAAGAGGTAAACCCGTGGCGCGCAGCGCCGAGTGGACGATCAGGGTTGCGCCGCCCAGAGCTACCCCCAGTCCAATCGACGACGGATGGCTGACCAGATCCCGAAGATTGATCGAAGCCCCGAGCCAGACGAAGAACAACGGCGCGAAGAAACCGTCCGTGATCGCAAAGAGTTGTTTCGCGAGGCGTCGAGGTTCCCCGATCGCAGCCAGGATAAGTCCGAAGGCAAAGCCGGCGAGCATAACGGACACGTGAGTGCTCGCCGCCAACGCGGCCAGCGAAAACAGGATCACCAGATTGATGCGCAGTTCGAGCGCGAACTTCCGCTTCTCCGAAAACTTGTGTAGCCGTCGCCAATCTCCGGATCGATGCAGTGCCCGCAGTACGAAGAATACTGCTACCGCTGCACTGGTCACCACGAGCGCACCGACCGCGGCCCGGACGGCATTTCCTGGATCGATGACGAGTGGCAGCGCAACGATGCACACGGTATCGGCGATGGCGACCTGCGCTGTCATCTGCAGAACCGACGTACCGCCGAGTGCAAGCGAATCCACGATCGGAAGAATGAGCGCAGCCGACGACGACGCGATCAGAACCGCATACAACGCCGCATGACCGGTAGCGAACACCGTCGACACCCCGAAACCGGCCAAGGCGGCAAGTGCGCCGACCACTACAGCCCGGCCGGCTCCCTTGCTGATCGCGGCGCGCACCTCGGGGTCGCGAACCGGCACATGTGAACCCGCCACCAACATCGTCAGCGCAAACCCGATATCCGCCAAGAACGTAAACGTCCGATCCGAGGAGTCGAGTAGACCGAACCCAGTCACTCCCAAAATGACGCCGGCGGCTAATTCGCCGACTACTACCGGAACGTGCCAGCTCAACCTCGCCGCCAGCAGTGGGCCGAGGAGGCCTGCGAGGGCTACCAATGCAAGTACTTCGAACGTCACCGGTGCCCCTTTTGTGGTTTGGGTTTGCCGCTCCGGGGTAATCATTGCACCGGGGACCTGATGGGGGCTCTGACGAGGAGGCCGAACCCATGAAGCGGGTTTGTGCGGTAACCGCTGCAATATTTTTGTCGACATTCGCGTTGGTCGGGTGCGGTGACACCACTAGTGACTCGGCCGGAATGCAGACCGTGTCGATTGTGGAAGCGGACAGTGTTGCGGCCGCGGCGCCGACGATCATCATCAACGGCTTCGAATATCAGACGCCGACAACCGTCGAACCCGGCCAAGTCGTCGCGATCCGCAATAACGGCAGTGTCAACCATTCCGTCACCTCGGACATGTCCGGCCTGTTTTCCGTCACGGTTGGGGCAAACGGGTCCGGATCCTTCAAGGCGCCCACTCAAGCCGGAACGTATGCCTTCCACTGCATCTATCACCCGAGCATGCACGGGACGTTGAAGGTGAAGTGAGGGAGGGGCCCGCTTCCTTCTGTCGGTCACGATTTTTGCCGACGGCTCAGGGCTGCTGAAGCTTCCGGTGGTGAGCTGACTATTCGTCGCTTGCCCGGCGGTCACCGATCCAGGTAAGTAGGTCCGGATCGGTGGATGTCAGGCGGTCCATTTCTTCGCCGCCGTCGCAGCGACACAGTGACACCGTGATCGATGTGGGGGTTCGCTGAAGAACCCGCCACGTCGCTCCGGAATCGGCCCAGCGCGAAAGAGTTTCGCGATCATTCTCTTCCGCCATCGATACTCCTGACTCAGGCGTTTGCCCAGCTGTCCGGTCCGAAGACCTCGTAGTGGATATTCTGCGCCGGAATGTCGCGTGCGATCAAGGATTCGCGCATCGACAGCATGAACGGCATCGGCCCGCACAGGAAGGCCTGCGTATCGGGTTCGAGTTTGATGTCGCGGAGATCCGCTCGTCCTTCGGTGACAGCCTCGAGCGATGAGTGCACTCCCAAGTCCTCGTACCAGCGATGCAACTTCGCTGCCGGAATCTTGTCGACGAGTGCGCTCAGTTCGGTTCGGTGTGCATGATCGGCGATGGACCGATCGGCATGAATGACAGAGACGGAGCGCGTCGCCCCGGTGTCGGCGAGATGGTTGAGCATGCCGATCATCGGAGTGCATCCGATGCCGGCGGATGCCAGTAGCAGCGGTGAATCGTCGTCGGGCATCGTGAGATCACCGAAAGGCGTAGTGACGGATAGAGTGTCACCTTCGAAGACGTTGCTGTAGAGGAAGTTCGACACCTCGCCGTCGAATTCTCCGGAGATTCGCTTGACGCTGATCCGCCAATCGGAACTGCTGGGCGTCGAGCACAGACTGTACTGGCGTATCTGACGAGCGCCGTCGGCCAAGACGACACCAACCGAAAGGTATTGTCCGGGAGAGAAAGTCGGAAGCTCACTGCCGTCGGTCGAGGCTAGTGTCAGGGACACGGTATCGGCGGACTGCAGCACGCGTTCGGTGATTCGAACTGTGCGCCACACCTCACCAGGTTCGACTCCGGCCAATTCGTAGAGGCCACGTTCCATCGAGATCAGTGTTTCTGCCATCAGCCAGTAGACCTCGTCCCAAGCGGCGGCAACCTCGGGAGTTACTGCCTCGCCGAGGATTTCGACAATTGCCGCGAAGAGGTGCTCGTGGACTATGGCGTACTGATCGGGTGTAATGCCGAGTGATGCATGCTTGTGCGCGATGCGGGACAGGATGAGATCTACCTTGTCCTGATCGGGTTCGAGTTGCAGCGTTGCGAATGCGGCGATTGCACCGGCGAGGGCCTTTTGCTGTTCGCCTTGCTTCTGATTGGCGCGATTGAACAGATCGCGTTCCAGTTCCGGGTGGGCTGTCAACATTCGCTCGTAGAACCGCGACGTGATATCTCCGATGGCGGCGCCGACCACGGGGAGGGTGGCGCGAATGACCTCGGTTGACTGTGGGGAAAGCATGAGATGCTCCGTTCGGTCGAAATTCGTTGGTGTTCAGCCTGCTTCGTCACTCCGAGTGGTGAGACGAAGGAGAACAGTCTTGGACGGCTGGCGTGTCACGTCTGCGATCGTGACACCGTCGAGTGAGGCGAAGAACGCTTCTTGCGCGTCGTGCAATGCGCTGCGAAGAAGGCATCCACCGCGTAGGGGGCACGGCTTGTCGCCTTCACAGTCGACCACCTCGCCGGGCCCTTCGAGGCGTCTGGCGAGCCAACCGATGGTGGCGGTGCGGCCGAGTTCGGTGATGGAAAGTCCACCGCTGCGGCCACGTTTGGTATTGACGATGCCCAGCTCGCCGAGGCGAGTAACAACCTTGGTTGTGTGGGCGTAGGACACATTGAGCTGCTGGGCAATCAGCCGGGTGCTGGGGGAGGCGTCGGCGTCGAGTACGGCTAGCCGCATGACGACGCGCAACCCCAGATCGGTGAACTGCGTCAGTTGCATGACTTGAACCTACATAATTCGCATCTGAAATGACTATTTATGTGAGGCGGCTCTCAGTCCCGATGGGCGGAGCCTGACGGTACCGCGTGAAAGAACCGCGGCGATGGCAGTGACCTGCGAATATAGGCATCTACTACATTTTGTCGTATATTTCGGAATTTACCAACGGGGGCGAGCGCGATGGCGCTTCCGCCGAACCCGCCGCCGGTCATTCTGGCGCCCACGGCGCCGCCCCGGCGCGCGGCGTCGACCGCCGCGTCGAGTTCGGGGCAGGAGACTTCGAAGTCGTCACGCAACGAAGCGTGAGAACTGTCGAGGAGTGAGCCGATCTCACCCACCCGGTTCTCACGCAAGAGCTTCCCGACGCCCCACACCCGCTCGTTTTCGGAGACGACGTGGCGGGCCCGGGACCGAAGGACTGCGTCGTCCAGTGATTCGACCTGGTCGAGGGTTGCCTCGCGCAAACTACTGACGCCGAGGATTTGTGCTGCGTCGGCGCACTGGGTTCGGCGCAGTCCGTATTGGCCGTCGGCGAGGGAATGTTTGACCCCGGTGTCGATGACGATGAGTTCGAAACCGGTGGACGGTAGGTCGAAGGGTATGTGTTCGGTGGAGTTGTCTCGGCAGTCCAGGAGAAGTGCTGTTGCGGGCCGGGCGAAGAGTGCGATGGTCTGGTCCATCCCGCCGGTGGGGGCTCCGACCCCTTCGTTTTCGGCACGGATACAGGCTTCGGCGAGTTGATGGCGGGAGAAGGGATTTCCGTGAAGTTCGTTGACGGCCAATGCTACTGAGCAGGTGAGTGCTGCGGAGCTGGAGAGTCCGGCGCCTACGGGTACTGAAGAGTCGAGGTAGAGATCGATGCCGATGTTGTCGAATCCGAGTGCCCACAGAACTGCTGTGGGATAGGCAGCCCAGCCGTGTCCGAGTACGCCGAAATCGCCTTCGTGGGCGGTTGCGGATTGCCGGCTGTGGATCCGCACCAGACTGTCGGCGCGCAGTGCGGCGGCAACGTAGGTGCGGTGTTCGAGGGCCACTGGTAAGCAGAGTCCGGCGTTGTAATCGGTGTGTTCGCCGATCAAGTTGACGCGGCCGGGGGCGGACCATACACCAGCCGGCTCGTAGCCGAAGGTTGCAAAAAATGATTGTTGCACAGCACTTTTCAGTGAGTTCACAGCGCTAACTCCCTCAAGCGGGCGGCCACGTTTTCGGGTACGGCGTCGTTGACCCATGCTCCCATCGCTGATTCGGATCCGGCGAGATACTTGAGTTTGCCCGGCGCCCGCAAGATCGAGAACAGTTGCAGGTGAAGGCGACTCAGAGAGCGATTGATTCGAACCGGCGCCTGGTGCCAGGCCGCGATGTACGGAACCTGATCAACTTCCGGGTAGAAGTGGTCGATGCGGCGCAGGAGATCCTGGTAGACCACGGCGAGTTCTGCGCGCTCATCCGTGTTCAGTGCGGGGAGGTCCGGGACGTCGCGATGGGGAGCCAGGTGGATTTCGATCGGCCACCGCGCTGCGACGGGTACGTACGCAGTCCAGTGTTCGCCGCTGTAGACCACGCGTGTGCCGGCGGCACGCTCGAAGTCGAGTACGTCGCGGAGCAGTGAGCGACCGGTGCGCTGAAAGTGCTTGTCGGCCTGGATGGAAATGGCTTCTGTCCGCGGTGTCACATACGGATACGCATAGATCTGGCCGTGGGGGTGACGGAGAGTTACGCCGATCTCCTCGCCCCGATTCTCGAAGCAGAATACCTGCTCGACCCCCGGCACAGCGGAAAGCTCTTCAGTGCGAGCAATCCAGGCCGAGATGATCGTCTTCATGCGGGCGAGTGGAAGATCGGCTACGGACGCAGTGTGATCGCTCGAAAAGCACAACACTTCACAGCGGCCGTCCGCGGGACGATCGAGCAAACCGAGGCGTGTTTCGTTGGTGTCGGTCTCCGCGCCGAATGCGAAGCTGGGAAATCGGTTCTCGAACACTGCGACGTCGTACTGCGCATCGGGTATCTCAGTGGCTGTGCCGGTTTCGCTGGTCGGGCACAGTGGACAGTCGGCCAGAGACGGTAGGTGTGTGCGGGTCATGCGATGTGACGCGATGGTGATCCACTCGCCTACGATCGCGTCGAAACGCATAGCCGAGTGATGGGTGGCCGCCGGTAGCTCCCGCAGATCGGGGGCGTCATGTGCTCGATCGGTGCCGACGTCGTCGAAGTAGATGATCTCGCGACCGTCGGCCAGCACTCGACGGTCCTGGCGATGCGGTGAACTCATACTTCGACTTCCCATTCCAAAACGCCTTTGCTCACAACGGGTTTCCAGACTCCGAGCACAGAACCCTCTTCGAGAGCGCTCGCGTGAGCCGCCAACATTACCGAGATGGAGGCCCAGATGGGGCCACCGGTGTCCAGGGATTCCTGCCCGTACTCGGCGACGCAGTTGTGTAGAGCGCCCGCCCGAGTGTCGACAAAGTAGTGATACTCGTCGAGGCCGGCAAACGGAACGTACGAAGGGATGAACATGCTTGCCGCAGTACCGGCTTCGTCCGCGTCGCGCAGATCCATCTCGTCCTCGGCATACAGCTCCACATTCTCGTAGATGGTTTCGTCCCAGGCTTCGAGGAGGTTGAGTCGGATCTCTACGGCTACGTCGAGGGGATAGAGGAACTTGTCGGGCAGAACGCTGCCGAGAAACAAGCCGGTGCGATCGTCGTGCGTTACGCTGCCGTTCTGCAGGCGGTAGAGATCTTTGAGTTCCGCGGGCCAATCGAACCCGGTGGACGCCTCGTATTCGGCGATAGTGTTCTCGGACAATCCCGGCTGCATCGCAGCAGCCGTCACCGGTGCGTGTGTACCGCACCATTCGGTGATCCGGCTCCATTCGTGTGCAACGCTCATGCGATTACGATACGTGCGCGTCACGACCCGTGAATCAGATACTGCAGCGTTTGCACAAGAATGGCGTCGGTCGATTCCGACCGGAGGTCGGCGATGCCTGAACGAAGGACTGACGAACCTTCGAGAACGCTTACCACTGACTCGGCTCGCCCGCGGAGTGCGACGGAATCGAGGTCGGGCTGCGCCCGAGCGACAATCCGGGCCACGTGAGCGACATACTGCCGGTAGAAGTCTCGAACGACTGCAGCGATCTCGGTATCGACAGAGGCAAGGGACCACACTTCGACGTACAGCCGAACAGTCGCCGGGTCCTCCTGCTCGGAGAGCAGAACGAGGATGAGCCTTTCGGAATCGGCCCGTGTGATCTGTGTATCGGATGCAGCCTCTGTCCAGGTGTTCGTCGTAGCAGTAAGCCGTGCGAGTGAACGTTCGAGTGCGCGCGACATGATCGCCCGTATGAGATCTGCCCGGGTAGGGAAGTAATGCTGAAGATGGCCGACACGAATGCCCGCGGCGGCGGCAAAGTCGCGCATCGCCGAGTGCGCATTGCCCGCAGTGATCAGGACTTCCTCGGCGGCGTCGAGAATCGCTGCCGCCCGGGCGGCTCCCTTCGAGAGTGTCATGTCCGCAATACTGCCACTCCGTGTTTCTCGAGTTCGCCGATGATGCGTTCCGGATGCGGAACCGATTCGGGGAAAGCAATTCCGGGGTGCATTTCGGTTCCGAGGACGCGTCGTAGTGCGAGGTATCCTCCCACTGCTGTCAGGTGTGCTTGACCGTTTGGATCGACCACGACGGCACTCGCGGCGCCATGAGGCCCGGACACATCGATCCGGATTTGTGCGCTGCCGCCGGTGCCGGGTGAGTAGAGGAGCGCTCGGCGTAGCGGCGTGAATCTGTCGCCGCGTCCCCACCGGAACAGTCCGGCCTTCTTGGCCGCGAGCAGTAGGTTTGTGGACACGTTCGAGCTGAATCCGATTCTGGTCGTGGCTGTTTCGACGTTCAGGGTGAGTGGAAACGTGAGCTGCTCGGGTGTGTCGATACGCGCCACTTTGGTTCTGGATCCCGGAAATTCGACCCACGTGGTATCAGTCAGCGGGCTGACGGTGATCGGGTTGCCGCGCAGCATCACTTCGTAGTCCTGGCCGAGACGGTCAATGAAGTCGACTGAATCGCGGCCGGCCTTGTCATTGGTGTCGTAGCGGATCGAAGTGGTGATCTCATCGGCAGCTCCGAGTTCGTGAACCAGTGCCGCAGCAACAAGATTGGTTACTCCGCCCATCCACCCTGATGACAGGTAGACCGGACTGGTGGGCGCCAGATGCCCTGCCAGAGTTGCTGCACGGGCAAGCCTTCCGGTCCACCTAGTTACATCGATGTACGGGACCGCGGCTTCTATGCACGCTCGTAGAACGCGGTCGTGTGGATCATTGACTGTCGAGACGACTGCACGGACTGTGGCGTCGAACGGGGTGGGGTCGCCGAGATCCCAGCGTCTTACCGAAACTCCTTGTGTTCTAGCGAGTTCAGCGCCGTCGGCGGGATTTCGACCGGCGAGCAGAAGCGGAAATTCGGGCGCAGCAAGGTTCGTCAATGCGGTGCCGACGGTTCCGTACCCCCCGACGATCAGGATCGGTGCGTCGGACCTGTGGTGCAGGGAATCGGTCATGCTGCCACTTTAGGTCAATTGACCTAAAGTGTCGAGCGAGAATAGTGTGGTCACCATTTGTGACCTTTGCGAGGGCAGTTTGAGCTGCGTCTACGGAAGCGCATCGCCAAACCTTTACTTCCGATTTGCAACAGATTGGAGAGTCGCGAGATGCGGTAAATTCCTTTGTGCACCAGAGAATTAGGTGATGTGCGAGTCCTGTCTGCTTCCTGATCGGCTGTGCTAGACAGCGAAGGTCGCTGTGCTCGACGACGAAGGTCGCTGTGCTCGACGACGAAAGTCGCTGTGTTCGACTCGAACGGATATGCATCGCCCCATCGGTTGCGTAACAATCCGATCAAAAGTGCGATATCCGAGTGTCTTGCCGATACCGTGGCGTGACATCCGACAATTCAGGGGAGTCAGCTTGATGGTCAATGTGCGCACATCTGTGTTGAAGGGAATCGCTGCAGCAGCTTTGGTGGCGGCGGCGGGGGTGGGACTTTCGCCGGCAACGGCGAGTGCAGATATAACACCGGTCACCGTGGTCAACGGTGTTCTCTCCGTCTTCGGGGGGTGCCAATCCCCAGTTCGAGAGGTGGTTGTGGTGTGTACTGGTGCAGAGTCCTTGACTCGCCGGTCTCCACTCCTGCTAGATCTCAACCCGGCGGGGACCAATATCGTCGTGCTCGGTGCCGGACTGTTCGACGACGGCACGATGCGTCCGATGCTGGTCGAGAGACTGCAGGCTGCGCTGGAGGTCGCGAATCAGTATCCAGCGGCGCCGATCATCACCAGTGGCGGCGCGCCTAAGTCCGGTATTACCGAGGCGAAGGCGATGCGTGACTGGCTTGTTGCCAACGGTATCAATCCCGGAAGGATCACCGAAGAAGGCCGGTCCGGGTCGACGGTCCAGAATGCGCAGAACACCGCGCAGATTCTCGCTGATCGCCGGGCAAGCGGTGTTGTTGTCGTCTCGAGTGCCAACCATGTCGAGCGGGCAATGATCGACTTCCGGATGGCAGTGGGCGCCGGCATTCCCGTCGCCGGAGTTATCGCTGCAACCTAGAGAGCCGCAACCTTCAATCGTTCGCGCTCAATAAGCAAACTTCGCCCCGGGACACTCGAGTGTCCCGGGGCGAAGTTTTTTGCTGCGGTTCTCTATCGTCGGGAGCCCACGTCTTCGGAGGTCGCGCCGGTCAGAACTACCGCTTCCGATTCGATATCGACTTCTTCGGTAGCAGTGAGTTTCGCGATCAACTGTTCGTCACCACTCTCCGTTCGCAGAGCCTTCTCTTTGATGAAGACGATGGCAAAGAGGCTGAGCAGGGCCAGAATTCCCGCGATGAAGAAGATTCGTGCGGTTCCGTCGCCGTACGACGCGCGGACGACATCGGCCACGGCCTCGGGCAGTTCCTTGAGGTTCGACAGTCCGGCGCCGGATCCGCCGGCTGAACTCATGTCGATGCCGAGCGCGCTCAATCCGCTGGTTGTCAGGTTTGCAACATGCGTGGAAAGAACTGCGCCCAGTACGGAGACGCCGGCAGCGCCACCGAGCGAACGGAAGAACGAGACTGTGGAACTGGCTGTTCCCAGATCGCTGGGTGCCACTGTGTTCTGCACTGCGAGTACAAGGTTCTGCATCACCATGCCCATGCCGGCGCCAAGGACGAAGAGGAAGAATCCGACCTGCACCATCGGTGTTGTGTGATCGATTGTGGACAGGAGGAAGAATCCCACGGACATTGCCAGCGAGCCGGCAACGAGGAAGCCCTTCCAGCGGCCGAACTTGGTGATGAGTGATCCCGAGATTCCGGACGAGAGAAGGGAACCGATCACCATCGGCAGCGTCAGGAGCCCGGCGACGGTGGGTGAGTACCCGCGTGCGATCTGGAAGTACTGCCCGAGGAATACTGCGCCGCCGAACATTGCGACACCGACGGCGATGCTGGCGAGCGTCGCGAGTGTGGTGGTGCGATCACGGAACAAGCGCAGGGGGATGATGGGTTCCTCGACTTTGCTTTCCACCCAGATTGCTACTGCCAGAAGAACGATTCCGAGGCCCACCAGGAAGAAGGACATTCCCGATGCCCACTCGAAGTTCTTGCCGGCCAAGGTGACCCAGATGAGAAGAGTGCTGACTCCGGTGGCGATGAGCGTCGCGCCGGCGTAGTCGATGCTGACGTCCTTCTTGACGACAGGAAGGTTCAGGGTTCGTTGAACGACGATCAGTGCGATGACTGCGAGGGGAACGCCGACAAAGAACGTCCAGCGCCAGCCGAGCCAGCTGGTGTCGACGATGACGCCGCCGATCAGTGGGCCTGCAACCGTGGCAATCGACATGACTGCTGCAATGGGGCCCTGGTAGCGGCCACGTTCACGGGGACTGAACATTGCGGCGATAACGATGATGACCAGTGCCTGCAGACCGCCGAGGCCGAGGCCCTGGATTGCGCGGAATCCGATCAGCATGCCCACGGATTGTGACAGTCCGGCCAGAACGGAACCGATGGTGAAGAGCGTGATGGACAGCTGGACAAGCAGTTTCTTGCTGACCAGATCGGAGAACTTTCCCCAGATGGGAGTTGTTGCGGTGGAAGCCAACAGGGTTGCCGTCACGACCCAGGTGTATTGATCCTGGGTGCCGTGAAGCTCGGTAATGATGGTAGGCAATGCATTTGACACGATGGTCGATGACAGGAATGCAACGAACATGCCGAGAAGCAGCCCGACGAGCGCTTCGATCTTCTGCTTGTGTGTCATCGGGGCTTCGGGCGGCAGTGTTGGTGAAGCCGGTGTTGGTGACGACGGTGGAGCGTCCGTGGACTTGGCTGTATCCATGAGTTTCCTTGCATCGGAGAATTATTCGAGCTGTGGAAAAAGAGAGAATCGACGAAGGTTCGTCAACGGAGAGTTGTTGCGTTTTCACAGGTGGACCGGCGGAGGCGCTCGAGTGATCGCGCCAGTTCGGCGGCCTCTTCTTCGGTCCAGTCATGCAGGTGCGTGAGGAGTCGTTGCGTGTGCGCCCGCCGATGGACAGCGAGTGCTTGTTTTCCCGAAGGGGTGAGTGAGAGCAGTGATGCCCTACCGTCGTTCGGGTCTGCTTGGCGCTGGAGGTATCCGGCGTCTTCGGCCTGTGCTGCGTGTCGACTGAGGGTTGACGCGGTGATTCGCAATTTTGCGGCTAGTTCGGTAGTTCTGCTCACCTCGTCTGCAGACATCAGTGAGAGCAGTGCGCCCATTGCCTCAGGAAGCGCGCCGCGTGTTTGTCCATGGGATCCGGCCCATGCGATTTCGCGATGCCGTCGCACGAGCGCACGCAGGCTGTGTATGACGGACTCGGCTGTTTCGGGTGTGACCATCGCCGCTCCTCGTCTAGTTGAATATTGCAACTATAAGACAAGTTGGTTGCAGTGCGCAACTGTTTTGGGATTAGTTCTCCGAATTGCCGAGGCGTCGGAGCAATGACGTCAGCGTGACGATGTCCTCGGGCTTCCAGGTGGCCAGACGGGCACGCCACTCGTCGATCTGACGGTTCTGGATGTTGCTCAGTTTCGTTTTGGCGTCAGGCGTCAACGCCACCAGTTTGGCGCGGGCGTCGTCGGGATCCGGAATCCGCTCGACCAGTCCGAGGCGCTCAGCAGCATTGATCTGCCTTGTCAGGGTGGATTTCTCGATGTCGAGCGTCGAGATCAGCTCGGACATGCGAACGGCTTTGTTCCGGTTCAGGATGACCAGAACAGGGTAGAGCGCCGGATCCAGCTTCGGATGAATTGCCCGGGCATACTTCCGGGAGCGAGCACGACCCCGTTGCCACATGTCGGCGAGTTCCGTTTCCAGGCCGGTGATGGGATCTGAAACCACAGTTGCTACCCCTTTGATGCGTTGCTTCCGGTGTTCATCCAACCAGAAGTTCGACCACCGTGATTGCCGGGAATCCATTCCGAGCGAAAGTGCCGTTGGGCGCCTTGGATGCGCCGAACGGCACTTTCGCTCAATTCGGTGGTGGGGAAGTGGTCGTGCCGGCCAGTCTCAGCCGTGCCGCTTCGCCAACATCCAGCGGGATATCTTCATGGCGCGGGCTTTGCGTTCGATGGTCAGCAGGTCGAGTGGGGCGTTGAACCTCTGTACGGCAACGGACTTGACGCTGCTGAATTCGCGCAAGCCGTCTGCCCCGTGAATTCTGCCGAATCCGGAATCGCCGACGCCACCGAAGGGCAGTGCCGCGATCGAGGCGAACCCGAGAACCGAATTGACTGTGACAACAACACATTCGAGACGCTCGGCAATTGCTCGCCCCTGCGCGGAGCTTTTGGTGAACACGGAGGCTCCCAAGCCGTATTTGGATGCGTTGGCCCGTTCGATTGCTTCGTCCATGTCCTCCACTTTGTTCACGACGACGCTGGGGCCGAAGGTTTCTTCTGTGATCGCGGTGGAGTTCTCGGGTACTTCGGTCAAGATGATGGGGTCGATGAACGGGCCACGGAAGGAATCGAGTCCGCCGAGAACGGCTTTCGCTCCCCGATTGAGGGCGTCCTCGACATGTCCTCGGACAATCGCGGTCTGCTTGCCCAGTGTCATGGGCCCGTATGTCGCGGAATCGCTATCTCCGGCATGTGCATCGGTCAGGGCTGTCGTGAGTTTGGAAAGAAATGCGTCGTAGACCGGGGCTGCGACATAGATGCGCTCGACGCCGGCGCATGTCTGTCCGCCGTTGCCGACGGCGCCGAAGGCCGCAAAGCTGACTGCTGCATCAAGATTGGCGTCGGAGTTCACCAGCATGGCGTCCTTGCCGCCGCATTCGGCGACCAGCGGGGTCAGGGTTTCGGCACACGTCGCCATGACCCGTTTGGCGGTTGCTGTTGATCCGGTGAATGCGATCTTGTCCACTCCGGACGAACACAGCAATGCGCCGGTCTGTCCGTCCCCGGTAATGGTTTGCAGGACAGGGTGACCCGGTGCGGCAATGTTCCACAGGCGTGCCAGTTCGATACCCACTCCGGGCGAGAGTTCGCTGGGTTTGAAGATGACGGCATTTCCGGCAGCCAGGGCGTAACCGATTGATCCCATCGGGGTGTAGAGCGGATAGTTCCACGGGCCGATGACTCCGACGACACCCATCGGGCGGTAGCCGACCGACGCTGATTGGTTGGCGCTGATCAGTCCGGCTCCGACGCGTCTGCGGCGCAGCACCTTCTGTGCATTGCGGGCAGCCCAGTCGAGGTGCTCGAGCGCCAGCATCACCTCGAGGACAGCGTCGTCGGCAGGTTTTCCGGTCTCGGCGGAGATGATCGCGGCCATCGCTTCTGCATTGTTCGCGATTGCCGAGCGGAAGTCCCGCAACACTTTTTGTCGTCCGGAGAATCCGAGTTGATCCCACCACCGGGCGGCCGTGCGGGCAGTGCCGACGGCATTGTCGACGGCGGTTCGATCCGCAACAGGGTATCGAGCGATGACAGTGTTGTCTCGGGGATCGAAGCTGGCGAAGGTGTTGTCGTCGGCGTGAGGATCGATCGATGTGCTCTGGCTGCCGAGTTGTTCCGTCATCTGGGTGAGTCCTCCACGTTTCGACGCATCACATATATGTGATGTGATTTACTGTGCTGGGTGTCACAGTATGCGCCGGAGTGCGCAACGACAACCCCCTCAAGATCACACCACTCGGGAGCAGTCGATGTACATGGATTTCACGCAGGAACAGTCCGATTTCGCCCGATCCGTCGCGGCATTCTGTAAGAAGGAAAGTGGCACGCGGGGTCAGCGCGACCAACTGACCAACTTCGGCGAACACAACCACAACCAGGCCTTCTACGAGAAGATGGCAGGATTGGGCTGGCTCGGCTTGACCGTCCCCGAAGAATTCGGTGGATCCGCCGGCAGCACAGTTGACCTGTGCATATTCCTCGAAGAAGCGGCCAAGGGCATGGCTCCGATCGGCGGCCTCGGACCTACTGTCATCACGGGTGCGGCGTACGAGAAATTCGGTAGCCCGGCGCAGAAGAAGGAAGTACTCGGCGGCATCGTTCGAGGTGCGTCGCAGTCGATCTCGATGTCGGAACCCGAGGCCGGATCAGACGTCGGCAATCTCAGTTGCCGTGCCGAGAAGGTTGACGGTGGGTGGCTGATCAACGGTCAGAAGACGTGGTGTTCCAATGCCCATTTTGCCGAGAACATTCTGCTGGTGGCGCGCACTTCCCGAGGTGCAGGCAAGCACGAGGGCCTGACGATGTTTCACGTCCCGGCGAACGTCGACGGATTGAAGATCAGCGGCATCGACACCATGGGCGGCAAAGAGGTCAACGACCTCTACTTCACGGACACGTTCCTGCCGGAGGATGCGGTGGTCGGCGAGGTGGGCAACGGTTGGAAGCAGCTGATGGCCGGACTCAATATCGAACGACTCATTCTTGCGGCCATGATGCTGGGAACGGCGCAGCGGGCATTCGATGACACTCTCGAATTCATCACCACCCGTAAGCAATTCGGCAGGCCGGTCGGATCGTTCCAGGCTTTGCGTCATCGGATCGCAGACCTCGCCACCGAAATCGAATGCGGTCGGCTCCTGGTCTACAGCGTCGCGCGGATGGTTGACGCCAACCCGACGACGATGTTTCCGCGAGAAGCATCGATGGCCAAGCTCAAGCTCACCGAGACCGCCAAGAAGGCGGCACTCGAAGGCATGCAGATGATGGGCGGGTACGGTTACGCCACTGAGTTCGACATGGAACATCATGTGCGGAAGACTCTTGTGTCTTCCATTTACGGTGGTACCAACGAGATTCAGCGAGACATCATCGGTAAGACGTACGGACTGTGAGGATCGGTTGTGGCAGCGCCTGCACGCTCTAGGTCGGCGAACCCTGTTCTGAGACGGCGTCCGCAGCTGTCCGAGGACGTCGCCAATCACGTTCGCAACGTGATCATGTCGGGCGGCGTGCGGCCGGGCGACTTCATTCGATTGGATGAAACTGCAGCAGAACTCGGTGTGAGTGTGACACCGGTGCGAGAGGCCCTCGTCGCTTTGCGCGGCGAGGGAATGGTCGAACTGGTGCCGCATCGGGGTTACATCGTGTGTCCGTTGAGTCGACAGGACATCGAGGACATCTTCTGGCTGCAGGGTGAGATCGCGGTCAAATTGGCGCTACGAGCAACCGACGGTATTACCGCTGAGCATCTGGCCGAATTAGTGCAACTGAACTCAGCGCTGCGAGATGCGCTCGAGCGTTCCGATGCAACGGCGATCGAGCAGTGCGAGTTCGAGTTTCACCGTCTGATTAATCGAGTGGCGGGCGGCGCCAAGCTGGGCTGGTTCCTCTTCGGCGCTATCCGGTACACGCCGGCTCGGCTGTACGCGACTGATCCGGGCTGGGGTGAGCTGGCAGTGAAGAGTCACGACAAGCTGATCGAGGCCTTCGAGAAGCGAGACTTGGGGCAGGTGGACAGGCAGATGCGAGTGCAGTTCTCCGACGGTGCCGAGCGACTCCTCGCCCATCTCGACAAGCTCGGAATCTGGGACTAGTCCGGCTGATTCATTGACGGTGCGAGAAGGATTGCAGCGCACTCGGATACCAGTTCTTCTTCCGTGACGTCGATGTAACCGTCGAGCCAGGCACTGAGAGTTTGTGCGAGACCACCCACCAAGAAGGTGGCTGTCAGGGTCAGTTGTCTGCTGTCCCCGAGTCGGTAGAACGTTTTGGCGTTGCCGGCGAGGAGTCCGACAAACGCCATCGTCGAATCACGACGTCGGTTGGCAAGTATCGGGTTGGTCAAGGCGGTCGAGAACAGTAGGCGGCCGCGCCGAGGGTCGCGCGCGATGGTCTGGACGATATTCGCGATGCCGGCAACCGCCTTGTCGTGCTCGGATTCGGCGGTGTCTACGGCAGCCTGGGTGGATATCGCAATGTCGGTGACAACGCTGTCGTACACGGCCGACATCAGCGCGTCGCGGTCGGCAAAGCTTTCGTAGAAGTACCGGGCGGCGACACCAGCCTGTTTGCAGACTCCGCGAACCGTGAGTTCAGGTTCCGGTGATCCCATCAGTTCGAGGCCGGCCTCGATCAGGGACTCACGTCGTTGCTCCACTCGACGTGCCCCGTCGACGCCGCCATAGGGGCGCGGTTGGTCATTCATGTAGACCATCTTGACATCTTGTCGTTTCGAAGATTCACTAATCTGATCACGCATGTTCGCAGATATGGTCACAGAGGGAGCAGGAATGACGACGGGCGAGGAATTGACGCGAAGTGTCGACGTCGACGCGGAGATCGAAAAAGCGATGTCCGGCCTTGGGTTACTGGCTGCCGGAGCGAATGTGATCATGCAATTGGGCAGGCCTGCAGTGGGTTACGGCGTCTACGAGAGCAAGGTCGAAACCGGGCGCCTGGACCGTCATCCCGTGAAGCGGACTCGGACGACGCTGACGTATCTGTCCGTCGCCTCGCTCGCCACTGACGAGGAGAAGAAGAAATATCGGCATGCCGTCAATGGTGCGCACAAGCACGTTCGCTCCGATGAGAACAGTCCGGTCGAATACAACGCATTCGATCCCGAGCTCCAGCTCTGGGTAGCGGCCTGCCTGTACCGGGGGTTCGAAGACGTTTACAAGATCTTGTACGGAAATCCGGATCGGGCAACGCACGAGGCGATTTATCAGCGCAGTGCAACGCTAGGCACGACGTTGCAGATGCGCCGTGAAATGTGGCCGGCAGACCGAGACGCCTTCGAGGTCTACTGGAACGACAATCTGGAAAAGATCAGCATTGACGAGACGATCCGCGCGCACCTCTACGGAATTGCGTCGGCGTCGTTCACTCATCGGGTCCTTCATCCGGTAGTCGGACCTTTCAACAGGTTTGTGACTACGGGCTTCCTTCCGCAGACATTTCGCGACGAGATGCGGCTGCCGTGGAGCGCGACGCGTCAACGCAATTTCGATCGATCGATGCGCGTCGTCGCCCGGGTGAATCGGTACACGCCGAAGATCGTGCGGATGTTCCCCTACAACTTTTGTCTCTGGGATTTCCGTCGTCGAATCGCACAGGGAATTGCGCTGGTCTGAGCGATGACGACGGGCAGATAGTGATTGACATCACGTCGAAATTCGGCACATACTCATCCAGTTGTCCGAGGTCGAGGTCGAGTTTCATTCAATTTCTGGAGGCTGTTCGTGACCGGTGTCGAAGGTGTATGCGATCCACGATTTTCCGAGCTGAGGAGTGCGCTCGAACGAAATATTGCTTCCGGCGAGGACGTCGGCGCGTCCATTGCAGTCACGATCGACGGGGAATTCGTCGTGGACATGTGGAGCGGTTGGATTGATACGGAACACACCGCGCCGTGGGAACGGGACACGATCACTAACGTGTGGTCCTCCACTAAAACTGTGACGGCACTGGCAGCGCTGATGTTGGTCGACCGCGGGTTGTTGGACCTACACGCGCCGGTCGCGCAGTACTGGCCCGAGTTCGCAGCGAACGGTAAGGATCGGATCGAGGTCCGTCACTTGCTCTCTCATACGTCAGGGGTGTCGGGATGGGATCAACCGTTCACCGTGGAGAACATCTTCGACGACGAGTATGCAACAGCGCGATTGGCGACGCAGGCGCCGTGGTGGGAGCCGGGCACAGCCTCGGGCTATCACGCCCAGAACTACGGACATCTGATCGGCGAGGTCGTCCGGCGCATCGACGGGCGCACCCTCGGCCGATTCATCGACGAAGAAATTGCCGGTCCGCTGGCTGCAGATTTCCGACTCGGACTGCCGAAATCGGAGTACGGGCGCGTCTCCAACGTCATTGCCCCGCGGCCGACGCGGCCGATCGACTTCGCCGCGCTCGGGATGGACAGCGTGATGGTCAAGACCTTCACGGCGCCGCCGACCGACGCAGCAACTTCGGAGTCCGACGGTTGGCGCGCGGCCGAGATCGGGGCAGCCAATGGCCATTCCAATGCGCGGGCGCTGGCTCGCATTCAGTCTGTGATCGCCTGCGGAGGGAAGGTCGGAGATGTTCGACTCCTGTCCGAGGAGACCATCGGCATGATTTTCGAAGAACAGTCGCACGGAATTGATCTGGTCTTGGGTATTCCGATTCGATTCGGCGTCGGCTTCGGATTGCCGACGCCCGAGTCCGTCCCGTTCATTCCGGCCGGGCGAATCTGTTTCTGGGGTGGTTGGGGCGGTTCTCAGGTCATCATCGACACCGACAGGCGCATGACTATTTCGTACGTGATGAACAAAATGGGGTCCTCCCCCGGTTTGCTCGGGTCGGAGCGGTCAGCCGAGTACGTATCGGCAGCGTACGAAGCTGTGAACTAATCGATCTGCAAGTAGCTAACCTTCGACGTAGCTGAATGCTTGCTGTTTTCGTTCGTTTTGGAGTGGCGACACCGGAAGGAACGGTTGGTCGTATTCGTCACAGTCGTTATGCTGCAAGTTATGGCGGCATCACCACTGAAATCTTTCTGTTACGGATGTCTTCGGCGTATGCAGCGGATTTGCGGCGGTGGAAACGTGGTAGCTGAATGAAAGCCTTGATCGAGCTGCTCGCAGTATGGTGGCGACTTCCCGACCAGTTCAATACATTTCTGCGCTACCTCGAAGACAGAGGTCTTGTGGTCGCGTGCCGGCTTCTGGTCGGTGGAACTGCATTCGGAATGGGCGTCATCCTGATCGTCATGCGTTGGAGCGAAGTAGGCCCGCAAGGAACGTTCTGGCGATCGGTCAACCTGGCTATTTCTTCGGCATGCCTGGTCGCCGGTGTTATCTGGTGGCTCCGGCCGCTCACGAGGTTGTGGTCGTATACGTTCGTTTTCGGCTCCGATATAGCGATAGCGTTGTCCGCGGCGTGCGATATCGATCCGCTCGCACGACTGCTGTGCTGCGTGGTGTTCGCATCGATCGGTGGTTACATCGCGTTCTTCCACAATCCGAAGCTGCAACTCGGCCATCTGGTCTTTGCCACTCTTGTGACCCTGGCCGCCGGGTGGTCGCTCCTGTTCGGGGACAACACCGACTGGGGGTTGGGTATTGCAAAAATCGGTGTCACTCTCGCAACCATTTATGTCATTCCGGTGGTCTCCCAGATCATGCTGGCAATGTTCAGTTCCGATGCGACCACGTCGGAATTGGATCCGTTGACCGGTCTACTCAACCGCCGCGGGCTTTCCCGTCGCGCAACGGCCATCGTGGGCGACGAGATCAATGAATTGAATGCGCTACTGGTTGTGGTGATCGATCTCGACCGCTTCAAGAAGATCAATGATCTACACGGCCACGACATCGGTGACAGCACGATCATTCGGACCGCGTTGCGTATTCAATTGTGGACGTCGAAATCGGCCCTGATTGCACGGGTCGGAGGCGACGAATTCGTGGTGTTGGAACGGGCGCCCTTCGGTTCGGTCGCCAAACTTTCCACCCGGATATCGGCCGCCATGAATGGGGACAACGACGTTCCCGAGACAAGTGCGAGCATCGGAATCGCGATTCGCACAGTGCCCCAAACTTCCGAGGAGGCTGTCGACGACATGGTTGCTGCCCTCTTCCGCGTCGCGGATTCCGCCATGTACCAAGCGAAGCGAGAAGGCGGAAATCAAGTGCGGGCAAGCATTGTGTGAAGGTCGGTCATTTCTCGGCGAATGTCAGTCCTCGTTCTGCGAGAGCTTCACGAAGGATGCGTAGTGCTTTCGGTCCCATGCCGTGAAGCTTCGCCAGTTCCTTTTCCGATACCGACGTCAGTTGCGATAGCTCGGTGTATCCCGCGCCCAGCAAAGCGCGCAGTGCGGGCGCGCCGGTCTTCGGGAAACCTTCGCCGGTCTGGGCTGCATTCGATTCGGTCACGGCTCAACTCTCCTTCGGTGACAAAATATGCGGGCTGCGATCACCACTTCGATACACGTTACGACGGCAAGACAATCAGAAGTAAACCAGCACTCACCCTGGTGTCGATAGAGGTATCGGGAGGGAATATCGGCTGATGACTGTAAAATCTCAAGTACGCTCGAGGTCAAGTTCGGACTACCGCTGGGAGGCAAGATGATCCGCAAGAGCGACGAACTTCTCTCCATCGGGGAGGTGTCCGCCCGTACGGGTGCGGCGGTGTCGGCCGTTCGGTACTACGAGAGCCTCGGACTGATTCCGGCCGAGCGGACCGCCGGTAATATGCGCAAGTTTCCGCGCCACGCGATCAGGCGGGTGTCGTTGATCCAGTTGGCTGTCCGGTTCGGTATTCCACTCGCAGAGGTCGCAGAGGTGTTTGCCTCTCTCCCCGAGGGTCGTACGCCCAACAAGAAGGACTGGAGCAGGATTTCCGAGGAATGGAATCAGCGACTGGAGGACCGCAAGCAGGCGATCGCCCGACTCCAGGAGCAACTGACCGGATGTATCGGTTGCGGATGCCTGTCTCTCAAAACGTGCAATCTCCTCAACCCGGGCGACGAACTGGGTAGAGACGGTCCGGGTGCGCGTCGACTCTGACGTGTTTTCAGATCAGTTCACGGGGCCGGGACCGAGCATTCCAGCGCCGGTTGCGTCGCTCGATCTCAATGGGATGAGAGAAGCATTCGCTGATGTTCTCCGTTGTGATCACGTCGTCGGCGAGACCGTTCGCGATGATGATTCCATCCTTGATCAGCAGAGCATGCGTCGTCGTGCTCGGAATTTCTTCGATGTGATGAGTCACGAGAATGCTTGCCAGAGCCGGATTTTGGTGACGGAGATCGTCCAGTGCGGTCAGCAGTTGCTCGCGGGCAGCCAGGTCGAGGCCGGTGGCAGGTTCGTCGAGAAGGAGCAGTCTGGGCTCGACCATGAGAGCCCGGGCAATCAGGGTTCGCCCGCGCTCACCTTGAGACAGGTTGGGCCACAGTGCATCCGAACGTGGGCTCATGCCGAGTAGGTCGATCAAGGCGTCGGCATGAGCTAATTGCTCGGGCGTCGGTGACCAACGCGGCATTATCTCGGTGGTGTTGGTCAGGCCGGTGACGACGACGTTTCGGACGGTGATCGGAATCCCGATAGTGTGGCGCGGGTTGACGTGTCCGATGTCCATTCGCAGTTCACGCATATCGACACGGCCCAACCTGTGGCCGAGCACGAAGACGGAACCACGGGTGGGGTGCTCGGTCGCACCGAACAGGCTCAGTAGCGTGCTCTTGCCGGCGCCGTTTGCGCCGAGCAGTGCCCAGTGTTGGCCGGGTTCGATAGAAATAGTGATGTCTCGCAACAAGTATCGGCCGCCGCGGACCAAATCCACGTGTTCTGTCGAGAGCACTGTGCCGTGAGAATGTTGCACGTCGATGAGGCCTTTCTAACTATCGAGTACGCGCAGTTTCCGCAAGACCGTATCGATGTTCTCCCGCGTGGCGGCTACCGCTGCGTCCGGGTCTGACTCCTGCAGTGCTGTGAGTAATTGGTCGTGGGTATGTGAAGTGTCGGGAACTCCGACTTCGTTGGACATCAATTCGACAAGCGTGTCGCGAAGAAGCGGGCGCACCGACTCGAACAGGGAAAGCAGAACTGCATTCCCTGACAGTCGAACCACTTCGGTGTGAAAGTCCAGGTCTACGTCGACGAACTTCTCGACATCGCCTTCGAAGTGGCTGTGGCGCACGGAGAGTTGGCGTCGAAGCCTCTCCAGGTCTGCAGGTTGTGCGCGCTCGGCTGCGAGCCTGGCAGCCTCGACTTCCAAGGCGCGTCGGACCTCGAAAACTTCGAGGAGACGTGATCGCCGGAGGAGTCGGGTGAACTCGCCGGCATGTTCGAGGTCGGATTCAGCGGCGACGAATGTGCCGATGCCGTGCCGTACTTCCAGTAGTCCGTCACGGGCCAGCAGGCGAATCGCTTCACGGATGGACGAACGCCCGACGCCCAGTTCGGTGGCAAGTGCGGCTTCGCTGGGGATCCGTGTTGTCGGAGCCCATTGTGCCTGTTGGATTCTCGACCGGAATATCTGTTCCAGTTGCGGTACCAGCGGACCGCTGCGCAGTACAGAACCTGCATGTTCGTCGGACACGGCTACCTCTCCGGTTGACTGCAGGGAGCCTAGCAAGTCATCAGACGTCTGACGATAAATTTTGTCGCGTGTGTCGGGATTTATGTGCGGGTAACTCCGAGTAGTAGTGCGATCAGGTCGAGGGCTGTTTCGATTTCCGCCCTCTCATGCCCGAGTAGCGGCGCGAAAAGATGAACGTCGCAGATGCGAACCAGAGCGCCGGCCAGAACCTGCGGTGAGAGGACGATCGTGATGTGGCCGGCATCGATCTGAGTTTGGAGGATCTCAGCTGCGATCGACGTGGAGATCGACTCGATAGACCCCGGCAGCAATGCGAGTTTGACGAACAGCATGGGCTCACGCTTGATCAGCGCCCGGAGTTCGGTGGACGATTCCACTGCGTGCATGACGCGGCCGAATACGTCGAGAATGTAGTCGGCGCCCTGGTCGACGGCCTGCGACATGGCTTTTCGGTACGTGCGTTCGGTGGCCTCAGCGAGGACGATACTCAGGAGCGTGTCGCGATTTCCGACCCAGCGATAGAGCGTCGCGCGGCCTATTCCGAGGCGCTCGGCCAGTAGTGACATATCGAGCGGCTGCTCGGCGAGGTACATACTCGCGGCAGTGTCGATCGCCCGTCGGCGCTCGTGGTCGGAAGGCATCGGAGGCATCCTCTACAGTTGTCCGGCGTTGCATCATCAAGTATTGATCGGGCTGGGCTGCACCTGTTGACGAACCGCATGGCGTGAGACACACTTTCCCATTGTCTCACGTTGGTGATGCCAATCACAGTCAGGGGTTTGATCGATGGGTTCAGTACACACCGTTCGTGGGCCGGTGGATACAGCCGATCTGGGAATGGTGCTGATGCACGAGCACGTCTTCGTTCTCGGAGAAGAGATGCGTCAGAACTTTCCCGACTATCCCGAACCGTGGGATGAGGACGTACGGGTTGCCGATGCCGTTGCCAAGCTCACGGAACTGAAGTCCCGGGGAATCAGCACCATCGTCGACCCGACCGTTATCGGTCTTGGTCGCTACATTCCGCGTATCGCGCGTATCAACGAGCAGGTCGATCTCAACATCATCGTCGCCACCGGCATCTACACCCACAACGACCTTCCGTTCCAATTTCATTACGTCGGACCCGGATTGATGGTCGACGTGCAGGATCCGATGGTCGATCTCTTCGTCAAGGACATTCGAGAGGGCATTGCCGGAACCGACATCCGTGCGTCGTTCCTCAAATGCGCAATCGAGGAATCCGGCCTTACTCCGGGCGTCGAGCGCGTGATGCGCGCAGTCGGAGCGGCGCAGGTCGAAACCGGAGTGCCGATCACGGTCCATACCAACCCACACACCGAATCCGGCCTGGTCGTACAGAAAGTGCTGGCCGACGAGGGTGTGGACCTCGCGAAAGTAGTCATCGGTCATTCGGGCGATTCGACGGACCTCGATTACCTGTGTGCACTCGCGGACGGGGGTTCGCTGTTGGGCATGGACCGATTCGGTCTGGATGTATTGCTGCCCTTCGAGAATCGGGTGAATACCGTGGTCGAAATGGTGCGTCGCGGATATGCCGAGAGGATGGTCCTTTCACACGACGCCTCGTGTTTTATCGACTGGTTCTCGAGTGAGGCGAAAGAGGCGGCGGTACCGAACTGGAACTTCACGCACATCAGCGATCAGGTCATACCGGCACTGCTCGAACGTGGAGTGACCGAAGAGCAGATCACGACAATGCTGGTGGACAATCCTCGTCGATATTTCGAGAACTGATCCTGGCCGGCGCCCCGCAGATCATTGCCTTCGGTCTCGCCAGGCTCTGCTGGTCGAGAACAATGACCATCGTTGCGCCTGTCGTGTGAAATCGACCGATTGTGTGCCGTAGGTCTCACCTGAGCGTACACTTGAACTCGGCGTCAACATTGAGTTTGTTGTGAATGTCCTTCGATGGCAGCGAACTTCGCGAAAGGAGAGCACTGTGCTCGATGAGGATTCTCGGATATCCGCGCTTCCGCTTACGTCGCCGACGTTGCATCGTGATCCGCCGAGCACGCAACGTGGCGCGAGGACCCGCGCAGCTCTGATCGCCTCGGCACGTGAGGTTTTCGAGACCGCCGGCTACCTTGATGCTCGCCTGATAGACATTGCGAAGGGAGCTGGGTGCGCTACCGGCTCCTTCTATACGTATTTTGCCAACAAAGAAGAGGTCTTTGCAGCAGTCCTCGAGGTCGCACGTGAAGAAATGATGCATCCCGGCATGGGCCGGGTTGCCGGTACGGATGATCCGTACGCAGCTCTGGAGGCAAGTAATCGGGCGTATCTCGCTGCATACCAGCGCAATGCGAAGCTGATGGGTCTCATGGAGCAGGTCGCGCATATCGACCCCGAGTTCCGTAGGATCCGCAACGAACGCGCCGACGCCTTTATCAGGCGTAATGCCCGGGGCATTGCCGATCTGCAGAAACGTGGCATCGCTGATGCATCGCTGGATCCGCTGACGGCGTCGATAGCGTTGTCCGGCATGGTAAGCCGGTTTGCCTTCAGCATTTTCACGTTGGGTGAGGGGATGGTGGACGGGCGGCCCCTTGATTTCGAAGATGTCGTTGTCACCGTCACGAAACTATGGGCAAACGCGCTCAGGTTTCCTGATCGCGGTTGATTCCGCGCGTGTGAGCGGACGGAGATTGCCTCGGCCGACGGCGACCACCGTCGCGCGCATCAGGAGCTGAGATCCCACGGGAACCGGAGCCGGGAAGCGGACTTTGTTGTATCCGTAGCTGGGTGGTTGAAGTTGACGCCGGATTCAACTATACATGAGGGGAGACGTGGATCACTGATATGAACTTCCGGTGAATGCAAGCGAGAGGAATCGAACGTGAAGGTTGCCCAGAAGGTTGCAATAGTCACCGGTGGCGGCGGGGGCATCGGGGGTGCGCTCGCCCGGAAGCTGGCAGCTGAGGGCGCCAGCGTCGTTGTTGCCGACCTCAACGCTGATGCGGCCGCCGCTGTTGCCGACGAGGTCAATGCGGCGCATCCGGGATCGGCTGTTGCTTCCGCGGGCGATGTATCCGACGTCGGTGTGATCGAGGGATTGATTGCGCTCGCCGAAGAGTCGTTCGGCCCGGTAGATCTGTACTTCGCGAATGCCGGCATTACCGGTGGACTGGGCCTCGATGTCGACGAAGACGGCTGGGACATTGCCTTCGACATCAATGTTCGGGCCCACATTCGGGCCGCTCGTTTGCTCGTCCCCGGTTGGGTTGCGCGCGGGGAGGGCTATTTCATCAGTACCGCCTCTGCCGCCGGCCTTCTCACCCAGGTCGGTTCGGCGGTGTACTCCGTTACCAAGCATGCCGCCGTCGGGTTTGCCGAGTGGCTCTCGATGACCTACGGAGACAAGGGCGTTCGAGTCAGCTGCCTCTGTCCGATGGGAGTCAATACCAAACTGTTGTTCGAGGGCAAGGACTCCGGTGATCCACTGGGCGAAGCTGCGACCGGTGCAGTGCTTGCTGCCGGCGAGGTCATCGAACCCGATCAGTGCGCCGAAATCGTCCTTGCTGCAGTAGATGCCGAGCACTTCCTAATTCTTCCGCACCCGAAGGTCCTGGACATGTACCGGCAGAAGGGTGCAGATTACGACCGCTGGCTGCGCGGAATGCGCCGCTACCAGGCGTCGTTGCTTGCCGGAAGTCGATGAGCCACCTCGAGCGTCGAACCCCCAATTTTCCTTCCCTCTCTGCCAGGAGTCCACATGTCATTCTTTGAGTTTTCGGATCGCACCAAGAAGTACCAGGCCGAGTTGAACGATTTCATGGAAATGCACGTCTACCCGGCTGAAGCTGTCTACGAAGAGCAGATGCGCGCCGCCGGCAATCCGCATTTTCAGCCGCCGATCATCGACGACCTGAAGAAGGAAGCCAAGGCGCGTGGGCTGTGGAACCTCTTCCATCCCCATCCGGAATGGGGTCCCGGCCTGACCAATCTGGAATATGCGCCGCTCGCAGAGATCATGGGCCGCAGCCATCTTGCGTCCGAAGCTACCAACTGCGCCGCCCCCGACACCGGCAACATGGAGGTGCTCACGCTCTTCGGCACTGACGAGCACAAGGAGAAGTACCTCAAGCCCTTGCTGGAAGGTGAAATCCGTTCGGCGTTTGCAATGACCGAGCCCGAGGTGGCCAGCTCCGACGCGACCAACATTCAACTCCGCATGGATCGCGACGGTGACGAGTACGTCCTCAATGGTCGTAAGTGGTTTGCTTCCAATGCATTGCACCAGAACTGCAAGGTGCTTATCGTGATGGGCAAGACCGACGTCAATGCTGCGACGCACCGCCAGCAGTCCATGATGGTGGTTCCGATCGACGCGCCCGGTGTCACCATCCTCCGTAACCTGCCCGTCTTCGGATATCAAGACCGCGAAGGGCACGGCGAGATCACCTTCGAGGACGTACGCGTCCCCGTCAAGGACATCCTCGCCGGTGAAGGCGAAGGTTTTGCCATCAGCCAGGCACGTCTCGGACCCGGCCGAATTCATCACTGCATGCGAGCTATCGGAATGGCCGAGCGCGCACTGGAATTGATGTGCAAGCGCGCATCCACCCGTATCACGTTCGGCAAGCCCGTCAGCGACAACGCGAACATTCAGGACTGGATTGCCGAGGCGCGCATCGAGATCGAGATGGTCCGGCTGCTCACACTCAAGGCCGCATACATGATGGACACAGTGGGCAACAAGGAAGCACGTACCGAAATCGCTGCTATCAAGGTTGCCGCACCGAATATTGCGCTCAAGATCATCGACCGCGCCATCCAGGTTCACGGCGGCGCCGGCGTTACCGATGATTTCCCGCTCGCAATGGCCTACGCACACATGCGCACGCTTCGTCTGGCGGACGGTCCGGACGAGGTGCACAAGCGCGCTATCGCCAAGCAGGAACTGCGGAAGTACCGCGACGTCAAGGCGAACTGAGATGCCAGGGCTGGATCTCACGGGTAAGACTGCGATTGTCACCGGTGCCTCGCGTGGCATCGGTCTTGCGGCAGCGCAGGCGATTGCTGCGGCCGGCGGGAACGTTGTATTAACTTCGCGCTCACAGGAATCCGCGGATGCGGCAGCGGCCCAGATCGGCGGTCATGCGATCGGAGTCGGTGCCCATGCGACCGACGAGGAGGCGGCCCGTAAATGTGTCGAGTTAACCCTCGAGCGTTTCGGCAGCCTCGACATTCTTGTGAACAACGTGGGTACCAATCCGTCGTTCGGGCCGATCATCGATCAGGATCACTCGCGCTTCGCCAAGACCTTCGACGTCAACGTGTGGGCTCCCGTCCTATGGACAGGCCTTGCCGCGCGAGCCTGGATGAGTGAACACGGTGGCGCCGTGGTCAATACCGCCTCTATCGGCGGCATGGCATTCGAGGCCGGGATCGGTACTTACAATGCGTCGAAGGCCGCCCTCATTCACGTCACGAAGCAGTTGGCTCTCGAACTGTCTCCGAAGATTCGGGTCAACGCGGTTGCTCCGGGAGTAGTGCGCACCAAGCTGGCCGAGGCGCTGTGGAAGGAACACGAAGAGGCAGTATCAGCGTCGACAGCGTTGGGTCGCATCGGTGAGCCGGACGATGTCGCCTCCGCTATCGCCTTCTTGGTTTCCGATGCGGCGGGGTGGATTACCGGCGAGATCATGACCATCGACGGAGGACAGTTGCTCGGCGATGCAAAGCCGTTCAGGCAAGGAGCATCTTTCGGTGCCTAGTGTCGACATAGTGGGGTTGGATCCCGGAGCCGTCACCCAGTGGATATCGGGACTGGGAATCGATGTCAGCGGCCCGCTGACTTTTGATCGCATTGGTCTGGGACAGTCCAATCTCACCTATCTCGTTCAGGATCAGGGCGGCGCGAAGTGGGTGCTACGACGCCCACCTCTCGGTCACCTTCTGGCGTCCGCGCACGATGTGGCACGCGAAGCGCGGATCCTGTCCGCATTGGAATCCACGGAGGTGCCGTCGCCCCGAGTTTTCGGGTTGACGGAAGACCCGGCAGTTACCGAAGTTCCTTTGCTGCTCATGGAATTTGTCGACGGCCAGGTAGTGGACCGAATGCCGTTGGCGGAAGCGTTGACGCCGGAGCGGCGCCGGGCGATCGGCATCTCGCTTGCCCGGACTTTGGCCAAAATTCATGCCGTCGATCTGAAGGCTGCGGGGTTGGATGATTTGGCCAGCCATAAGCCTTATGCTGCAAGGCAGTTGAAGCGGTGGGGCGGTCAGTGGGAGCAGTCGAAGACTCGGAAGTGCCCGGATCTGGATGACTTGACCCGGCGTCTGATTGCCGCGCAGCCGCAGCACACCGAAACCACGTTGGTGCATGGCGACTTTCACCTGCGCAATGTGATCACGTCCGCGATCAGTGGTGAGGTTGTCGCCGCACTCGACTGGGAACTGTGCACACTCGGAGATCCGCTCGCCGATGTCGGAAGTCTGCTGGCGTACTGGCCGGCGGCCGGGGAAGATACCGGCGGAGATTTCCCGGCGTCGGCGCTCCCGGGATTCCCGACGCGAGACGAGCTGTCGCAGGTCTATCTCGATGCCACCGGTCGGGATCCGGCGGCACTGAAGTTCTGGCACGCGTTGGGGCTGTGGAAGGTTGCGGTCATTGCCGAGGGCGTGATGCGTCGTGCGCGCGATGAACCACAGAATGCGGCCGAAAGTGGTACACCCACTGTTGAACGTATCGATGCCTTGGTTGCCAAGGCCCGAGAAGTTGCAGTTCAAGCCGGAATCTGACGAGATCGCCGGTTTCACCACAATGTATTGGAGGGCAAGTGAGTCAGGAACGCAGAACGGCGATCGTCACGGGTTCGGCTCGTGGTATCGGTGCGGCAGTGGCAAAGCGTCTATCGGCAGACGGGTTTGCCGTTGCAGTACTCGATCTCGACGAAGCAGCGTGCGCGGGCACCGTTGACGCGATCAGGGCTGCGGGCGGTGAAGCGCTGGCCGTCGGAGCCGATGTATCCGATGAAGCATCGGTTGCCGCCGCGGTCGAGAGGATCGCAACTGAACTCGGTTCGCCCACTGTATTGATCAACAATGCCGGTATCACGCGGGACAATCTGCTCTTCAAGATGACTGTTACCGAGTGGGATTCCGTCATCAGTGTTCACCTTCGCGGCGCGTTCTTGATGTCGCGCGCTGTGCAGAAGTACATGGTGGAAGCCAACTTCGGCCGTATCGTGAATCTCTCGAGCACGTCGGCACTGGGTAACCGGGGCCAGGTCAACTACTCGGCAGCGAAGGCGGGCATGCAGGGATTCACCAAAACTTTGGCCTTCGAATTGGGAAAGTTCGGCGTCACGGCCAATGCGATTGCTCCCGGATTTATCGAAACCGAGATGACTGCGGCAACGGCGGAGCGCATGGGCGTCGGCTTCGAGGATTTCAAAACAGCTGCCGCTTCACAGATTCCGGTCAACCGCGTCGGCCAGCCCGAGGATATCGCTCACACTGCGTCCTTCTTTGTCAGTGAGGGCGCAGGATTTGTCTCCGGCCAGGTTGTCTACGTTGCCGGCGGACCCAAGGACTGAGCTTCACCCCCATCGCTCGAACTGTAGGAGTTTGCATGGCTTTCGATGAAGATGCAGTATCACGTGATCTTGCCGAAAAGGTGAACACCCTTCTTGCCGATCATGATCCGGCGAAGACGTCAGTGTCGAAGTTCCTCGGCGCACGATTCGACGCCGGATTGGCGTGGGTCCATTTCGCCGAAGGCCAGGGGGGTCTCGGTGTGCCGCAGAGCTTCCAGCACCGGGTTAACGCTCAATTGGCGGCAGCGGGTGCGCCGGGGCCGGATGTGGGCAAGAACGGCATCGGACTGGGCATGGCAGCGCCCACCATTGCCGCCTTCGGTACGGAGGAGCAGAAGCGGAAGTTCCTGCGCCCCTTGTGGACCTCGGAGACCGTTTACTGCCAGCTGTTCAGCGAGCCGGGTGCCGGTTCGGATCTGGCCGCCGTGGCTACCCGCGCAGTACGCGACGGCGACGACTGGATCGTGAACGGGCAGAAGGTCTGGACGTCGGGTGCTCAGAACGCGCAGTTGGCAATTCTGGTGGCCCGGACCGATCCGGAGCGGTCCAAACACGCTGGGCTGAGCTACTTTATCTGCGACATGACCGATCCCGGCGTCGACGTCCGTCCACTACGTCAGATCACCGGTGAGGCAGAGTTCAACGAGGTATTCCTCACGGACGTACGCATTCCGGATGCCAACCGCCTCGGCGCGGAAGGACAGGGCTGGAAGGTCGCTACCACCACGCTGAACAACGAGCGTGTGGCCATCGGATCCGGCGCTCCGCGTGAAGGCGGAATGATCGGCAAGGTTGCGCAGGCGTGGCGAGAGGAACCGCAGCTGCGTAACCCTGCGATGCACGACGAGTTGATGCGGCTCTGGACCGAATCCGAAGTTGCCCGTCTGACCGGGGTACGGCTAGGCCAGCAACTTGCAGCCGGGCAACCCGGACCGGAGGGTTCCGGCATGAAACTTGCGTTTGCCGGTCTCGCCCAGCAGATTTCGGGCTTCGATCTCGAGCTGCACGGTGAAGCCGGATTGCGCTACGACGATTGGACGCTCCGACGACCGGATTCCGTGGACTTCACCGGACGTGAACCGGGCTATCGGTACCTCCGAGCGAAGGGTAATTCGATCGAAGGCGGGACGTCGGAGATCCTTCGCAACGTCATCGCAGAGCGGGTCCTCGGGTTGCCGCCCGAACATCGCGTCGACAAGGATATCGCCTGGAAGGACCTACCCCGATGAGCGCCGATCTGCTGTACACCGAGACCGAACAAGACCTGCGGGCCAGTGTCCGACGCTTGCTGAGTGAACGCGCCGCAGCCGAGACTGTGATGACCGCGTACGACGAGGTGCCGGCAGACTTCACAGGTTTGTGGAAGTCGCTCGCATCGGAACTCGGGTTGGCGGGATTGCTGATACCCGAGGAGTTCGGGGGAGCGGGTGCGTCCACCCGTGAGGCTGCGGTGGTGATGGAGGAGATCGGCCGCGCTGTCGCTCCGGTTCCGTTCTTCACCAGCGCAGTGCTGGCAACGACGGCGTTGTTGAGGGCCGGTGAGCGAGAAGTTCTCGGGCGCTTGGCTTCCGGAGAGTCGACTGCAGCATTGGTAATTCCGCTGTCGACGGCGCCCGGTACTTTCGTGGCTTCGGTCAAGGCCACGGATTCAGGTCTCGTCGGCCGTGTCACCACCGTTGCCGGTGTTGCCGAGGCAGACGTACTTGTTGTTCCGGTGTCCGGCGCGAGCGGCCTCGAACTGCACACCGTGCGTATTGCCGACGCGAATGTGACGCCGGTGTTGTCCTTGGACATGACTCGCCGGCTGGCCGACGTCGAGTTCTCCGGAGCGTCGTCGGTGCGGGTGGATGGCGGGAACGCTGTTGGCGCTGTGGAAGAGGCGTTGATCGTTGGAAGCGCGCTACTCGCATCGGAGCAGTTCGCTGTTGCTCAGTGGTGTTTGGAGACCACGCTTTCCTATGTGAAGGAGCGCAAGCAGTTCGGTCGAGCGATCGGCTCGTATCAGGCGATCAAGCACCGTCTGGCGGACTTGTGGCTCGAAGTCAGCTCCGCCGGTGCGGCCGCGCGTTATGCCGCAGACACTTACGCGCGTGGCGACGAGGATTCCGGAGTTGCAGCAACGCTCGCCCAGGCATTCTGCAGCGACGTCGCTGTTCACGCCGCCGAGGAATGTGTGCAGCTCCACGGAGGGATCGGAATGACGTGGGAGTATCCGGCGCACCTGTACCTCAAGCGCGCCAAGAGTGATCAACTGACGCTGGGTACGGCGTATCAGCATCGGGCGCGGCTGGGCGAACTCGTCGACCTTCCTGTTTCCTGAAAAACACAATCACTACCTGAGTGGAGAATTCCTGTGAAGGCTTGGCGCATCAACGAACTCGGTGAACCCCGAGATGTATTGAAGCTTGAAGAAGTGGCAGATCCGACGCCGAGGTCCACCGAGTTGTTGGTGAAACTCCTTGCCGTACCGGCCAACTTCCCCGATGTGCTGATGTGTCGCGGCGAGTACCAGATCAAGCCGCCCCTGCCGTTCACGCCCGGCGTCGAGATGTGTGGTGAAGTTGTCTCGGTCGGAGAATCCGTCACCAAATTCTCGGTCGGTGATCGAGTGATCGGCAACCCGAGTCTGCCGGATGGCGGTTTTGCCGAGTTCTCGATTCTGGACGAAACCAACACGTACCCGGCGCCGGCCGCGCTGGATGACGCCGAAGCGTCTGCTCTCACCGTCGGCTACCAAACGGCGTGGTTCGCGCTGCATCGTCGTACGCAGTTGCTCGAAGGTGAGACTCTCTTGGTGCATGCCGCAGCCGGTGGTGTGGGAAGTGCTGCCGTCCAGATCGGTAAAGCAGCCGGCGCCAAGGTGATCGGTGTTGTCGGTGGACCGGACAAGGTGGAGTACGCACGCAAGCTGGGTGCGGATTTGGTTGTCGACCGGCACAGCGAGGATTTTGTCGCAGCGGTGAAAGAATTCACCGGCGGTAAGGGCGCCGACGTGGTGTTCGATCCGGTCGGCGGCGACGCCTACGCGAAGTCGACCAAGTGCATCGCCTTCGAGGGGCGCATCGTGATCATCGGTTTCGCGGGCGGCACCATTCCGCAACCGGCTCTCAATCATGCTCTGATCAAGAACTATTCGATCATCGGTCTGCACTGGGGCCTCTACAAGGCGTACAACCAGCAGGCTATCGACGATTGCCATGTCGAGCTCACAAGGCTCGCGGATGCCGGATTGATCAAACCGTTGATCGGAGAGCGGTTGCCGTTGTCCGACGTTGCCGAGGGTGTCGGTCGACTCGGGGACGGCACAACTGTCGGCCGAGTCGTGTTCGTTCCCTGACCCCTGCTGTGCGAAAGGTTTGATCAGATGAGCTTGTTGGACGGACTGTTCGACGTCAGTGGCAAGACCGTCGTGGTGACCGGTGGATCACGCGGAATCGGTTACATGATTGCTCGCGGATTTGTCGAGGGCGGCGCGACAGTCATTATCTCCGCACGCAAAGCGGAGGCGTGTGACAAGGCAGCGCAGGAACTCTCGGAGTTCGGCACCTGCATTTCACATCCGGCAGATTTGTCGACCGACGACGGCGTCGCAAGTTTGGCGGCCGAAGTCGCCGAGGTATCGCCGACGCTCGATGTGCTGGTCAACAATGCCGGCGCGACCTGGGGCGCACCGGTCGACGATTTTCCGGCTGCAGGGTTCGACAAGATTTTTGATCTCAACGTCAAAGCGATCTTCTTGTTGACGCAGAAGTTGTTGCCGCAGTTACGCGCTGCGGCAACAACCGAGGATCCGGCGCGCGTCATCAATATCGGTTCGATCGACGGACTGGTGGTGTCCGGCTCCGAGAACTTCTCTTACGGTGCGAGCAAGGCTGCCGTGCACATGTTGACTCGGAAGTTGGCGGTAACGCTTGCAGCGGAAAAGATCACGGTCAATGCGATTGCTCCGGGACCTTTTCCGTCGAAGATGATGGCGTTCCTTCTAGACGACGAGGAGAGCGCCAATGCCGTGGCCGCATCGGTTCCGCTCGGGCGTGTGGGTTCGCCGGAAGATGCTGCCGGGCTGGCAATCTTCCTGTCCTCCCGCGCCGGTGCTTATCTCACCGGCGCGGTGATTCCGCTCGATGGCGGAGTGAGTGGAACCCGCTGATCTGACTCAGCTGTGTGTCGGCTGGAGATACACGATCTCCTCGGTGATGGGAGCGTTGTCGTCGGGAGTGGGTTCCTGACGGCGACGCCACCAGATGGTGAAGGCAACTGCTCCGACCACCAGAAGGAACAGACCGGCTACTGCCAGCCAGAATTTCGGTCCGTAGTATCCGACCAGAACCATGCGCATTGCGTTGCGCGCCCAGGTCAGTGGCATCAGGGCGTGCAACCACTGCAGCGGCGCCGGCATCTGTTCGATCGGGTACACGGCGCCGAAGGCGAAGATTTGAATCATCAAGGCGCCCAGGGCGATGAAAGTGCCGTTGATCGGGCCGAATACGACAGTGAACAGTCGTCCCAATGCCACTGCTGCGGCACCGACGAGAATCATGACGGCGATCATTGCGACGACGCTCGGCGGGTCCACATTCGCGACGGTCAGCGAAACTACTGACAGAACCAGGGCCGCCACCAGAGTGACCAGTGCCGGAACACGGTACCGACGCAGACCTTCTCGGACCACGGAGGTGTGTACTTGTTCCGAGCGACCTCGGCGTGGGCGAACCACGAACCAGGTCAGGATTCCGCAAAGAAACAGGATCACAGACATGACGGCGGGTACTGCGCCCGGTCCGAAGCCGGCGGCAGGGTAGCTGTTCTGCGCGTCGACGGAGACGGGTGCCGAGAGCAGGTTGGCGGTGGTGGAACGTTCCTCTTCGGTGAACTGCGGAACCTGGGCAGCGCCTTCGGTGAGTCCCTGCGACAGTTCGTTGCTGCCGGCGTCCAACTCGCCGACGCCGGTGGACAGCTCACCCAGTCCATCGCGAAGTTCGATGCTGCCGGCTGCCAGCTGGCCGAGGCCGGAAGATAGTTCGTTCGCGCCGGAATCGAGTTGATGTGCGCCGGTGGAAAGTTCGCCGAGACCACTGCTCAATTCGCCGACGCCTGCTGCTGCTGCATTCAATCCGCCGCGGTAGTCACTCTTCGGATCGGTGAGTTGGCTCGTGATTTCTCGAGCACCGTCACGCAGTTGGCCGAGTTGGCTGACGATGTCGTCTTCTGCCGGCTGTGCTGTCAGCGTGGCACGCAAGCCGGACAGTGCGTCGACGAGTCCGACGGAGACGGGATCGCCCGCAAGGCGAAGTGAAGTGATCAATGAATCGATCTGGCCAACAACCTGTCCGGACGAACCGACGAGGTCGAGGATCGGGGTGGTCACCATGTCGACCACTTCGCTGATCTGGCCGGCACCGGCGCCGAGCTCATCTGTTCCGGCGACCAACTGCTGCATGCCGGCATTCAGTTCCTGTGACCCGGCGGCTGCCTCGTCTGCCCCGGCAGCAAGTTCGCCGGTTCCCGCTGCGAGTTCCTTCCCACCCTGGTTCGCCTCACCAAGGCCTGTCGCCAGTTCCTTGCTGCCGTCGTGGAGTTGCTTGGTGCCGGCCAAGGCCTGCCCGGTGCCGTCGGAAAGTTGTTGCGCTCCGGCTGCAGCTTCTCCGAATCCGGCGCCCAGATCGCCGAGGCCGATAAGGACCTGGTCGATGGACTGCTCGCCGATCGACTCGGAGACGGCTGAACGAACCTGCGCGATGACGCTTTCGCCGACAGGCGTTGCTACGAGGCTGTTGTAGTCGTTGTAGACCACCTGGAGCTGAGCCTTGCGGCCCGACCCGGTGGCAGCGCTCGCGACATCGGCGCTGAAGCTCTCGGGAATCACCACGGAGAAGTAGAAGCTGCCGTCGTCGACACCGTCCTTCGCCTCCTGGGCCGTCACAACTTTCCACGCGACGTCACCGCTGTCGACCAGTCCGGCGACCACTTCGGTTCCGGCTTCGAGGCGAGTTCCGTCGAGATCGGTGCCGGCGTCGGCGTTGACGATCGCGACCGGCAATTGGTTGACGGTGTCGCCGGGGTTCCACAGCGCCCACATGTAGAACGCAGCCATCGAGAGAGGCGCAATAACGAGGATGGCGAGGATTGTGCGAATGAGGTGCGTTCGACGCGTAGAGACGTCGGAACCGGATGGTGACACTGTCTAGGCTCCTGTCGTTTGACCGGAGCGCAAGTGCGGTTGACGCCACGGCAAAGGTTGGACGTATGTCCAGCTGTGTCACAGTACAAAGAGATGGTCATCAGTGTGACCGTTTTCGGTCAATTGGTGTGGCAATGACGGGCAATCTGTAACTCTGAGTCGTGGCGTAGTTGGCCAAGCGGAGCAAACGGGTTGGCGGAGGATGGTTCGGAGCTTGGCCGGAACGCTCTTGCGAGCGTCACTCGAGTAGATCTCATGGTGATCGCCGTTGAAGTTCAGTCCGTGCTCGGGCATGAACTCGTCGTGTAGCCGGGCGAGAGTGGCGCGACCACGTAATCGCGATTCTGTGCCTTCTTACAGTCGTACTTGTCCATGGCCGAGACTTTCTGCTTCCTATCGGACGGCGAGCTAGATCAGCAGGGGCTCGGTTCGCCGATCTTGACGGCGGACAACACTGCTTCGATTTCCCCGAACGGGCTACCCGCTGACGGCGTCTGATCGACGACGATCCAGTTCGAATCGACCACCTGGCGTCGGCCGGCTCCCGTTGCGTCTGCGCTCCGGGAGAAGAAGACGCCCGCGGCCTGGATGGTGTCCTGCGCATCTTGGAGATTCATACAGACGACGTCAGGCATCATGGCCGGCACTGCGGCCGGCGCCGCAGCGGGCGTTGCGACGGGAGGAGGCGCAACAGGCGAGACAGCGGTCGTCGTCGCGACCGGGGCAGCTGTTGTCGTGGTGACCAATGCGCTGGTTGTCGTCGGCGCTGCCGTTGTCGATGCGGGTTTGGTGTCCGCGCTTTCTCCGGAGCATGCAGTCAAGGCGGTTGCAGCAAACGCCGCGACGATCATGGTGCGCGTAACGGTGCTGGAGGACTGAAAGCGGAGGGAGCGTCGGGTGCGCACGAGGTATTCCTTGGTTTGAGGTGACCCGAAGTAGGGAACTCCGAGAAAAATACACATTAGATGAACGTGATCCGTTGCGGGTCCGTTCATCTATTTATGTTGCTATGCAACGATACTCGTAGACATGTCGGTGCGGACGGTTCGGAGAATTGGATTGACATCAATGGTGAAGTTGTCGGCATCAGCGGTTGCCTGCGTAGTCGCGTCCACCGCGTTACTCGGCGCGACACACGCGCAAGCGTCTCCGTGGGACTGCAATGTCACCGGAAGTCTCGAAAAGTCGGGCGGGCCCACCAACCCGATTCCCTGGCTCAACGGAACCAACGGAAATCTTCCCGAACTGCAGGGTCGTACCTCGGCGGTCGAGTACATCACCGGCGCGCTCAGCCCCAACCAGACCGTCGAACGGTTCAATGTCCTGGGCACGGATCTCGGGATCATGTGGGACAACGGCGCAGGTCAGGTGCTGACCGTGTTCGGCGACACCGTCGGCATCGGGTCCGATCTCCTCTGTAGCGGAGTTGTGGGGGACTGGCGCAGCAACGTCCTGTTCCGCAGCGGCGATGGCAATCTGTCCGACGGCATGAATATCGATTCCTCGCCTACGGACCGGCCGAATCACTCGCGGGAGATCATCGGAAGCCTCAAGGTCACCGGCGTCGAGACCAGCAGCATTCCCACGACGGGCATTTCGGTGAACGGAGTGCAGTACGTCAACTACATGTCTGTGCGGTCATGGGGCGGATCAGGAGAATGGGCCACCAACTTCTCGCAGATCGCGTCTTCGCACGACAACGGTGAGACGTGGCAGGTCGAACCGTCGTCGGCGCGCCCAAATCTGCCGTTGACAGGCAACGCCAATTTTCAGATGGGGTCCTTCGTCAAAGACGGTGGGTACGTCTACAACTTCGGGACGCCGCCGGGTCGTTTCTCCGAAGCGAGACTTTCGCGGGTGAAGGAAGAAGCGATCGTCGACGCCGCAGCCTACGAGTACTGGGACGGAAAGGGTTGGGTACCAAACAATCCCGATGTTGCTGTGCCCGTACTCGATGGTGATGTGAGTGAACTGTCGGTGCAGTACAACAACTATCTGGGCAGATTCGTCGCCATGTACTCCGATGCATCAGGCTCGCTGGTGTTGCGAACAGCGGATCAGTTGACCGGACCGTGGAGTGCGTCCGACGTCGTGATCGGATCGGGCGCCGTCCCGGGTCTGTACGGTGCCTACATGCATCCGTGGTCGCAGGGGCAGGATCTATACTTTCTTGCCACTACCTGGTCGGACTACAACGTGATGCTGATGAGGACGACGCTGTAGAAATAGTGTGCGCCGCTATCGTTGACCGGTGAGCCTCGTCGACAACGCCCCTCAGTTGATCTCGGATCTACGCGACGTCCTGGTCGGACCGCTACCCGAGATCGGGAGCCGATTTTCGGCGCTGATCGCTGATACGGCACCACACTCGTCGCTCGTGATATTTACCCGCGAATGCACCGGTAGGCCGCGTAAAGTTGCCGGCGATCCGGCCGTCGTCGATCGGGTTACCATCGCTGAACTCGATCACATTCGTGGCAGTCTTGCTGTGGGACAGATCTTTCGGGGCGCGATGACGGTCGCCGGTCGTGAGCGAGAGGTGTACGCGATTCTCGATCGGACCGATACGTTGCTCATGCTGACGCCGCGTGCTGCGGCCGCCCGGAACGCATCGCTCACGGTCGTGGCGGCACTGTTCGGCGTTGTCGCGACAGGTATTCAATTGCAGGTTCGCAATGCCAGTCCGGCGTATCTGGCGGAGTCGAGAGCGGCGTCGTCGGAACGCGCACGCACGGTTGCCGAGATGACGGAAATCCATGCTGCGACGCTGGAAACCATTCTTGCCACGTTGCGCTCGGATGATCTCGACGACACTCGGGCGCGAACGTCGGCCCGTGAGACAACATCGTCGGCGTTGATCGGGTTGCGGTCAGCCGTCGACGTTCACCGTGAACTGGCCGAAGAAGCCATCACCACGGCGTTTGCGCGGATGCGAGGAGAGTTGCGGTCTTTGCTCAAACACCGCGAGATCGAAGTGGAAATGGTGGAACCGCCCGTCGACGGCCGCGGCCTTCCCGGTGAAGTCGCGCACGGTGCGCGGGCAGTGGTGCGGGGCGCAGTGCTTGCATTGGCGGACCAGCACACGCTGTCCAGGATTCGCGTGGCGTGGACTGTGGACGGTTCTGCGCTGCTGCTCGATATTCGCGACGACGGCGGAGGCGAAGCGGATGTCGCCGACATCGAGCGTCAATTACGTTCTCGGGTAGAAACTTTGGGCGGCCGCATCGAGTCCGAATCGACGCCTGGCTGGGGTAGTCGAATCAGTGCGTCCCTTCCGCTCGACGTACACCTGGCGCTTCCGGTGGGCCACACACTCACAGAATTGGCGCCGCGCGAATTCGAAGTTCTCGAGCACCTGGTCGCGGGCCGCCGTAACAAGGCGATCTCCGAACGGCTCGGGGTCAGTGAGAGCACAGTCAAGTTTCACGTTGCGGGAGTGCTGAAGAAGTTAGGCGTCGAGAACCGTGGTGCCGCCGCTGCAGTGGGTACAGAAGCCGGCATCAGGCCGGCAAATTGAACATCTGACCAGGTTAAATGTAAATCTCGTTTGCCTATACCCCGTCTTAGGTATGCCAACCCTAGGAGTAGCATCACCCGACGAAGGCAGTCGGGAGTGGTCCCGGCCACTACAGGACGGATGGATATGCGCAAGCGATTCGGACGGATTTCAGGGATTGCGTTGGCTACAGCTGCAGTCTTGGCAGTTGCCGCGTGCTCGAGTTCGGATTCGGACAAGACGACGGAAACCAGTGCAGCGGGTGCTCCCGAGTCGATCACGGTCTACAACGCTCAGCACGAGTCGCTGACCAAGGAGTGGGCCGACGCCTTCACCAAGGAAACCGGCATCAAGGTCGAGATGCGTCAGGGCAGTGACACCGAGCTCGGCAATCAGTTGGTTGCCGAAGGTGACAAGTCGCCGGCTGATGTTTTCCTCACGGAGAACTCGCCCGCGATGACCCTCGTCGAGAACGCCGGCCTCTTCACGGACGTGAAGGCTGACACCATCGCGCAGGTTCCCAGCGAGTACCGCCCGTCGAGTGGCAAGTGGACCGGCATCGCTGCACGCTCCACCGTCTTTGCCTACAACAAGGACATGCTGACCGAAGATCAGCTGCCCAAGTCGCTCCTGGACTTGCAGAACCCGGAATGGAAGGACCGCTGGGCGGCTTCGCCTTCGGGAGCAGACTTCCAGGCGATCGTCAGTGCCCTCCTCGAGCTCAAGGGTGAGGACGCAACCAAGGCGTGGCTCGCGGGCATGAAGGACAACGTCCGCACGTACAAGGGCAACGGCACGGTCATGAAGGCTGTCAACGCGGGTGAGATCCCCGGCGGCGTGATCTACCACTACTACTGGTTCGGCGATCAGGCCAAGACCGGTGAGAACAGCAAGAACGTCACACTGCACTACTTCAAGAACGAAGATCCGGGCGCATTCGTCAGCGTCTCCGGTGGCGGCGTTCTGAAGTCCAGCTCGAAGCAGGATGCAGCGCAGCAGTTCCTGAAGTTCGTCACCGGCAAGTCCGGCCAGGAAGTTCTGCAGAACGGTACGTCGTTCGAGTACACCGTCGGTAGCGATGTTCCGGCCAACGCGAAGCTGGTTCCCCTGGCAGATCTGCAGGCGCCGAAGATCGATCCGGCGAAGTTGAACAGCCCGCAGGTGACGCAGCTGATGACCGAAGCTGGTCTGCTCTGAATCTCGGATTGAAGGACCGCGTGCGGTCGGAGCGAGCGCAGGCTCGCCCGACCGCACGTCGGAACCGACCCTCGTTTCTCCTGGCCGTAACCGCCCTTCTGGTGGTTGCGGTTTCGTTCGTTCCGCTGGGCTACGTGATCGCGCAGAGTATCGATACCGGCTGGGATACCGCTTCGGCGTTGCTGTTCCGGCCGCGGGTGCTCGAATTGCTGGTCAATACGGTGCAATTGGTGGTTGTCACCGTGCCTCTGTGTGTGATCGTCGGTGTTGTCGCCGCCTGGTTGGTGGAGCGCACCCGAGTCTTCGGGGCCAAGATCTGGGCTGTCCTTCTTGCTGCCCCACTTGCCATTCCGGCGTTTGTCAACAGTTACTCCTGGGTGACGGCAATTCCATCGCTCGGGGGACTGCACGGCGGTGTGCTGATCGCGACGCTGTCATACTTCCCGCTGGTCTACATTCCCGTTGCGGCGACATTGCGACGGTTGGATCCCGCAGTGGAGGAATCCGCCCGCGCGCTCGGACTCGGCCCGTGGGCTGTGTTCTTCCGCGTCGTCGTTCCGCAGTTGCGGCTTGCCATCTCCGGTGGTGCGCTGTTGGTTTCGCTGCATTTGCTTTCCGAGTACGGCGCCTTCGTGTTCATCCGGTTCGACACCTTCACCACCGCGATTTTCGAGCAGTATCAATCGACGTTCAACGGAGCGGCCGCGACGATGCTCGCCGGCGTTCTGGTGCTGTTCTGCCTGACTCTCCTGGTGATCGAATCCGTCGTCCGGGGTAGCGCGCGATATGCGCGAATCGGTTCCGGCTCGGCCAGGCGTATGACCCCGGCTGATCTAGGTTGGCGATACCAACCACTCGCGCTCGTCTTTCTTGCCGCGACGATCATTCTGTCCGTGGGTGTTCCGGTTGCGAGCGTTCTGCGGTGGACGGTTCTCGGCGGGCGCGACGTGTGGAAGTTCGACGAACTGGCGTCGGCGCTCGGTCAGACTTTGGGCTTCGGTCTTGCCGGCGCCGTGGTTACCTGTGTGCTCGCCTTCCCGATTGCCTGGATCTCGATTCGTCACCGCGGGCGCTTCAGTCGCTTCCTCGAAGGCGCAACGTACATTTCGAGTTCCTTACCCGGCATTGTCGTTGCCTTGGCTTTGGTGACGGTCACCATCAGATACGTGCATCCGCTCTATCAGACCGTGGGCGTGGTCATCGCCGCCTATTGCCTGTTGTTCCTGCCGCGTGCGCTGGTGAATCTGAGAGTCGGACTCTCGCAGGCGCCGACGGGCCTCGAGGAAGCGGCTCAGTCCCTGGGGATTTCACCGTTGTCCGCGTTCTTCCGCGTCACACTGCGTCTCGCGGCTCCCGCGACAGCGGCGGGTGGCGCGTTGGTCTTCCTCGGAATCGTGAACGAGTTGACCGCCACTCTGCTGCTCGCACCCACAGGAACTCGCACGCTGTCCATGCGGTTCTGGTCGTTGAGCAGTGAGATCGACTATGCCGCCGCCGCTCCGTACGCGCTCACGATGATCGTGCTGTCTCTGCCGATGACGTACCTGCTCTTCACTCAGTCCAAAAAGGTTGCCGGCTTATGACATACGCGCTCGAAGTTGCAGGGATCGACAAGTCGTTCGGAACGACGAAGGTGTTGCGCGGTATCAGCTTTGCCGTCGAATCCGGATCCACGACCGCAATCGTCGGGCCCTCGGGTTGCGGCAAAACCACACTGTTGCGGCTCATCGCCGGTTTCGAGAAGCCGGATCAGGGCAGTATTGCGCTGAACGGGCGCGCCGTCGCCGGCACCGGATGGGTTCCCGCACACCGGCGAACAGTCGGCTACGTGGCTCAGGACGGTGCACTGTTCCCCCACGCGAACGTTGCTGCCAACGTAGGTTTCGGATTGCCCCGGCGGGCCCGGACAAAGTCGCGGATCGCGGAGTTGCTCGAGATGGTCTCGCTGGACGAGTCCTATGCATCGCGTCGTCCCGACCAATTGTCCGGCGGGCAACAGCAGCGAGTTGCGTTGGCGCGGGCACTTGCTCGTGAGCCGGAACTGATGTTGCTCGACGAGCCGTTCTCCGCCCTCGACGCCGGACTGCGCGTAACCACCCGTCGGATCGTGGCCGAGGTTTTGGCGAAAGCGGGCATCACGACAATCCTGGTCACGCACGATCAGTCCGAAGCGTTGTCCTTCGCCGACCACGTTGCGGTGATGAGGGCCGGCAGTCTGGCGCAGCTCGGTTCACCGCGGGAAATCTATGACGTTCCCGTCGACGTTCCCACCGCAGAGTTCATCGGCGACGCCGTTGTTCTGCCGGCGGTCATACGTGGATCGACCGCCACGTGCGCGCTCGGTTCCATCGCAGTATCGCCGAATTCCGTCGACATCAGTGGCCCGGCGCGCATCATGTTGCGGCCGGAGCAGATCGAAGTGACGACCGACGTGACGGCGGTGTCGGGGACCGTCGTAGATGTCGAGTATCTGGGCTCGGAGGCGCTGGTCGGGATCCATGTTGACGGTGACCTCGCCGAGCGTGTGACGGTTCGCAGATTCGGAACGAGCGAACTGGCGGCCGGTGATCGAGTGGGTATTCGTGTTCTCGGTGCTGCCATCGCCTATGCACCGTGACCGGTAGTTAGGTATTTAGGCTAGGTCGATCAGTTATTTCGGCCAGGGTTCCGGTTCGGATATTCGGGCTAATCTCATAGTGCGTTTTATTCATCGAGCCAGGAGCTAAGAGCCATGCCACAGCAGGTACGCGGCGTCATCGCCCGATCCAAGGGTGCCCCCGTCGAGATCGTTCCCATCACGATTCCCGATCCCGGTGCAAACGAGGTGGTTGTTGCCATCGCAGCGTGCGGCGTGTGCCACACCGACCTCACGTACCGTGACGGCGGAATCAACGACGAATACCCGTTCCTTCTCGGACACGAGGCGTCGGGCATCGTCGAGAGCGTCGGCGCCGGTGTCACTCACGTCGAGGTCGGGGACTTCGTTGTTCTCAACTGGCGCGCGGTGTGCGGACAGTGCCGTGCGTGTAAGCGCGGACGCCCGCAGTACTGCTTCGACACGTTCAACGCCGAGCAGAAGATGACGCTCGAAGACGGCACCGAACTGACGCCGGCCCTCGGTATCGGCGCCTTCGCCGACAAGACCCTCGTCCACGAAGGCCAGTGCACCAAGGTGGACGCGTCCGCCGATCCCGCGGTGGTCGGACTCCTCGGCTGCGGTGTCATGGCAGGTATGGGTGCCGCCATGAACACCGGCAATGTCAGCCGCGGCGACTCGGTGGCCGTGATCGGCTGTGGCGGTGTCGGCGACGCCGCCGTCATGGGTTCACGCCTGGCAGGCGCCGGAACGATCATCGCTATCGACCGCGATCCGCGAAAGCTGGAGTGGGCCCTGGAACTTGGCGCCACCCACACGATCAATGCAACCGAGGTCGACGACGTCGTCGAGGCAGTTCAGGAACTCACCGGCGGTTTCGGCGCTGACGTCGTGATCGACGCCGTGGGACGACCGGAGACCTGGAAGCAGGCCTTCTACGCACGTGACCTTGCGGGAACCGTAGTGCTGGTGGGTGTTCCGACGCCAGATATGAAGCTCGAGATGCCGCTCATCGACTTCTTCTCGCGTGGCGGATCACTCAAGTCGTCCTGGTACGGAGACTGCCTTCCCGAGCGCGACTTCCCGTTCCTGGTCGATCTGTACCAGCAGGGACGTCTGCCGCTCGAGAAGTTCGTCAGTGAACGCATCAAGCTCGACGAGGTCGAGAAGGCCTTCGAGACGATGCACCGCGGCGAGGTTCTCCGCTCGGTGGTGGTCCTGTGACCTTGCGTGTAGATCGTGTCATCACTTCGGGTTCGTTCAGCCTCGACGGCGGAACGTGGGAGGTGGACAACAACATCTGGCTGATCGGTGACGACAATGAGGTGGTTATCGTCGACGCCGCGCACACGGCGCAGCCCATCATCGACGCCGTCGCCGGCCGCAAGGTTGTCGGCATCGTGTGCACTCACGGACACAATGATCACGTCACGGTTGCCCCGGAGCTGTCCGAGAAGCTCGACGCCCCGATCTATCTGAACCCGGCTGACGACGTTCTCTGGGAGATGACGCATCCCGGTGTCAAACACCTGAGTCTGGAAGACGATCAGCGAATTGCAGTGGCGGGCACGGATATCCTTGCCCTGCACACGCCAGGTCACTCGCCGGGGTCGACGTGCCTCTACCTACCGGAAGCCGGCGAACTGTTCAGCGGTGACACGTTGTTCTCCGGTGGTCCCGGCGCAACTGGACGCTCGTACTCCGATTTTCCGACCATCATCGGATCGATCCGGGACAGATTGTTTGCGCTCCCCGCCGAGACCAAGGTTCACACCGGCCACGGCGACGGCACCACCATCGGCACCGAGGCACCGCATCTCGAAGAATGGATTCGCGCCGGATCCTGAGTAATCTCCACGAGACCCGGTAGGCAGCGTTCAATACGTTTGGTGCCTACCGGGTTTTGGATACTGAATATCGAACCACGCCTCGTGGCGAGCTGCCGCCCGCAGCTCGCCGTAGCGAATGGTCTCTCGAGCTGTCATCGTTCCATCTCACTCTCGGGCGTGGCTATCCAATGGGGGATTGTCGAAGTCTGGCTAGCCCTTCGGAATCCAGCGGGAATGCCGAGTCTCCGACACTCCGTCTCGGATCAAGGTCAACCGGGGCGGCGGACCGTCGGTGCGGCCGCTCGGTGGCTTGCGGCTACCGGCCTTGAACTGATCGGGCCACACGGCTCCGGGTCCCGAGTACTCCTGCTCCGCTGCTGCATGAAGCGTCCACGCCGGGTTGTACAGGTGCGGGCGACCTAGAGCCACCAGATCTGCACGGCCGGCAAGGAGGACCGAATTGACGTCGTCGTGCGATGAAATCGCTCCCACCGCAATAACTCCGACGCCATGCTTGCGTCCCACGGTATTTCGAATGCGATCGGCAAAGGGTGTCTGGTAGCTACGGCCGAATGCCGGCGACTCGTTCTTGACGATCTGCCCCGAAGAGATGTTGAGGACATCGACACCGTGCTCGGCGAATGCCTCCGCGATACGCACCGAATCGTCGATATCGTTACCGCCTTCGGCCCAATCCACCGCCGAGATCCGCACGGAAATCGGCTTCGCGGCCGGCCAGACCGCACGGACGGCATCGAAGACGCTGAGCGGGAATCGAAGTCGGTTTTCGATGCTGCCGCCGTACTCGTCGGTGCGGGTGTTGGAGAGCGGTGAGAGGAACGACGACAGCAGGTAGCCGTGCGCACAGTGAAGTTCGAGGAGATCGAAACCGGCACGGTCGGCGGAGATGGCAGCATCGACAAATTGCTGCCGAACGACGTCCATCTCAGCGGCGGTGACTTCATGCGGGACCTGGTTGGCCGGCGAATAGGGCAATGGCGAGGCGCTGAGCACGTCCCAGTTTCCTGCTTCGAGAGGCTGATCGATTCCCTCCCACATCAGCTTCGTCGACCCCTTGCGTCCCGAGTGACCGAGTTGAACACCGAGTTTCGCGGTGGACCGCTCGTGAACGAAGTCGACGATGCGCTTCCACGACTCCTCTTGCTCCGCGTTGTACAGGCCCGTGCAACCGGGAGTGATGCGACCTTCGGGGCTGACGCACACCATTTCCGTCATGACCAGGCCGGCGCCGCCGAGGGCCTTGCTGCCCAGGTGCACGAGATGGAAGTCGCCGGGCACGCCGTCGACCGCAGAGTACATGTCCATGGAGGAGACCAGGATGCGGTTCTCGAGTTCGAGGCCGCGCATCTTGTACGAGTGGAACATCGGTGGGCGCGAGGTAGTTTCGGTGGTGTGCCCGATCTCGATCTCGTTGGCCGCGTACCAGTCGTCGATGGCCTCGACAAATCCCGGATCGCGCAGGCGGAGATTGTCGTAGGTGATTCGACGGCTCCGGGTCATCAGGTTGAAAGCGAACTGCTGCTCGTTCTGATCGGCATACTGGTCGATGTTCTCGAACCACTCGAGACTGGCCTGGGCCGCGCGCTGCACCGACAGGACGACGGGACGTCGCTCGATCTCGTAGGCTTCCAGACCGGCTGCGAGGGTGTCGTGCTCGTGCAGGCATGCCGCGAGTGCCAGCGAATCTTCCATCGCCAGCTTGGTTCCCGACCCGATGGAGAAATGAGCGGTGTGTGCGGCGTCGCCGAGAAGGATGACGTTCTCGTGGCGCCAGTGTTCATTCCGGACGGTGGTGAAGTTGATCCACTTCGAGTTGTTCGCAAGAACACTGTGTCCGTCGAGGACGTCGGCGAAGATTTCGGTGATCATCGCGATCGACTTCTCGTCGTTCTCGCCGGGGCCGAACTCTGCAGCGGCAAACGCGTCGAATCCCGCTTTCTCCCAGACATCTTCGTGCATTTCCACGATGAACGTACTGCCCTGATCGCTGAACGGGTAGCCGTGAATCTGCATGATGCCGTGCGGCGTTTCCTTGACGTAGAACTTGAAGGCCTCGAAGACCTTGTCTGTTCCGAGCCACATGAACTTGCTGTGGCGCTGATCGAGAGACGGCTTGAATGTATCGACGTACGTGCTTCGGATCGCGGAATTGATGCCGTCGGATGCCAGCACGAGATCGTAGTCGCGACTCAATTCCTCGACCGGGGGTGCGAGAGTCCGGAATCGAAGATCAACCTGGAGATCCAGGCACCGCTCTTGGAGAATGCGCAGCAGTTCCTTGCGTGACATCGCGGCAAAGCCTTGCCCGCCCGACGTGAGAGTTGTTTCGCGGTAGTGGACGTCGATATCGTCCCAGCGTGCGAACTGCCCGGCCATCTTCTCGTAGACTGCCACGTCGGCGTGCTCGATTCCGCCCAGCGTCTCGTCGCTGAACACGACTCCGAATCCGAAGGTGTCGTCCGGTGCGTTTCGTTCCCACACCGTCACTTCGTGGTTCGGGTCCAGCTGCTTCATGAGGGCCGAGAAGTACAAACCGCCGGGGCCACCGCCCACTACTGCAATACGCATGGGATTTCCTTAGTTCGTTGTGGTCGTATGTGTGAGCGGAGGTTGCTGCCGTCCGCCGGTCGCAAAGCCTGCTCGAATCTTTTCGGGCCACGGACTGGATCCGCCTTTGGCCCCGTCCGTGTGAACGACGGTGAGGCTCCCGGCGGCGGCGACTGTTCCGTCGCGATCGACCAGAAAATCGAAAGTCATTGAACTGGTACCAATTCGAGAGACCGTGAGCTCAATGTGGACGCGGTCCTGATGCCACAGTCGATCGCGGTACACCACCTCGTATTTGACCCGGGGGATGACCCCGAAGAGGTGAAGGCATCCCAACTGCTCGTACAGTGATGCCTCTGCTGCTTCTACCCACCGGATGACCGTCGAATGGTGATAGTGGCCGGCCGCATCGGTGTCCTGCCAGTCGACGACCCGATCGATCATGATGGACGCGGTGGTCATGGTTGAGGTTCCGCAGCGCGTTCGTGGAGTCGAAATCGCTGAAGCTTGCCCGACGGGGTTTTGGGGAGTTCGTCGACAAAAGTAATGCCACGCGGGTATTTGTACGGTGCCGCAGTCTGTTTGACGAAGTTTTGCAGTTCCTTGATCTTGGCGTCGTTGCGGGGGACGCCGGGAACAAGAACGACGATGGCGTGGACGATCATTCCCCGCTCGTCGTCCGGGAGGCCGATGACACCTGATTCGAGAACATCGGGATGCTGGTCGATGGCCCATTCGACCTCCGGTGCCGCGATGTTGTAACCGGAGGAGACGATCATGTCGTCACTACGAGCCTGATACCAGAAGTAGCCTTCAGTATCTCGAATGTAGTTGTCGCCCGTCATATTCCAACCGTTGCGCACGTAGCTCAGTTGACGTGGATCGGATAGATAGCGGCAACCGGTGGGACCTTTGACTGCCAGTAGTCCCGCGGTTCCGTCCGGTACGGGTTCTCCGTCGATATCGTGAATCTCGGCCAGATATCCGGGCACGGCGCGTCCCGTGGAACCCGGTTTGATGTCGTCGTCGGCAGCGGAGATGAAGACGTGAAGCATCTCGGTGCCACCGATGCCGTCGATGATGGACTTGCCAGTCTGTTCCTTGACCTCGCGCCATACGCTTTCCGGTAGGTGTTCACCAGCGGAGATTAGGCGCCGGACACCCTGTAGGGCTTTGGCTTTCCCCTCGCGCAGTATGGCTCGATATGCGGTGGGAGCGGTGAAGAGGACGCTGACACGATGGTGGACCAGGGCGTCGGCAAGTTCGCTCGGCGTTGCCCGCTCGATCAGGAGTGTGGATGCGCCGACGCGCATCGGGAAGATGACGAGTCCGCCCAAGCCGAAGGTGAAAGCCAAAGGCGGTGTGCCGGTGAAAATATCGTCGGAAGTGGGTTTGACGATGTACTTCGAGAACGTATCCGCGTTGGCCAGTACGTCGCGATGGAAGTGCATTGTCGCTTTGGGGACACCGGTGGTGCCGGATGTGGGGGCCAGCAGTACTACGTCGTCGGCTGCTGTATCGACGTTCTCGAAGGTGTCGAGTTTTGACGATGCACGAACGCATAGATCGGTGGATTCGTCTGCGCCACAGGTGATGACCGGGATTGTGTCTGCGGCGTCAAGGAGATCTTTGGCGAGAGCGCTGTCGGTGATGGTGACAGTCGGAGTGGTGATTGCGATCAGTTTGCGCAGCTCGGGTTCTCGAAGCAGCGGCATGGTCGTGACAACGACAGCCCCTGCTTTGACTACTGCGAACCAGCACGCCACGATCCACGGATTGTTGCTGCCTCGCAGCAGTATTCGATTGCCGGGAACGACGCCGAAGTCTTCGACGAGCACTCTGGCAATCTGATTGGAGCGACGCAGAAGGTCTCCGTAGGTCCAGATTTCAGTTGCGGTGCGAAGGCAGGGGCGGTCGGCGCCGAGAGTCGCAACGGTGTCGTCGAGGAGTGTAGTGGCGCAGTTGAGGCGCTCGGGGTACTGCAGGCTGGGGAGTTCGAAGAGGAACTCGGGCCATTGTGATTGCGGCGGCAAGTTGTCACGGCAGAAGGTGTCGACGTGAGCCGATGCGGTGCGTGCCATTCTCGACCTTTCGGGTGTGGGTTGAGAACTTCAATGTATGCCGTTGTTTAGACGACCGCAATAGAAACGAAATAAAAACTTCAAGAGAATTCGCAAATGAGACACACTTGACCTGCAATATTGCGTTGCATTGACGTACGCAACGGAAAAGGCATAGATTCCTCGCCAGGTGGCGCGCATCACATGATGCCATCCGGTGTGCTCGCGTGAGAGGCCTTTTCTCCACTGCCGTCGGCTATTGCGAAGGCCGCGTCGCACCGTTCGCCTCTGTTCTCGAGTCCCACGACCAAGGAGTAGGCATATGACGCGACCAGGTTTGTCGCAAGGATCGGAAACCCGAAAGCGCACCGGACTGGTGGTGTTGATCCTCTGTTTCACCACCATTGTGTTCGACGGATACGACCTGGTCGTCTACGGATCGACAGTGCCGACGCTGATTGCCTACGAGGATTGGAATCTCGACTCCGGTGGCGCCGGCCTGATCGGCAGTATTGCGCTGGTGGGCATGCTGCTCGGCACGATGGCAGCAGGCTTCCTGACCGATAGGTTGGGTCGCCGCCGGATCATGCTCGGTTCCATCGTATGGTTCTCGACCTGCATGTTGGTCACCGTCTTTGCCCCCAATGAGTACGTATTCGGGGTCCTGCGCTTCCTCACCGGTATCGGACTGGGTGGTGTTGTACCCACGTGTATTGCACTGACTGTGGAATTTGCGCCGAAAGCACGTCGTAACTTCGCGAATGCCGTGATGTTCAGCGGGTATTCGGTTGGCGGCGTGATCGCGGCGGTATCGGCCATGACATTGCTTCCGGATATCAACTTCAAGTTTCTGTACCTGCTCGGAGCTCTTCCGCTGGTGACGTTGCTGCCCGTCGCCTACAAGTTCCTTCCGGAGTCAATCTCTTACCTTGCCCGGACGGGCCGAGACGACGAGGCGCGAGCTACCGCAGCACAGTTCGGCGTGGTCTACGAAGATGTGGTGTCGCCGGAACCCGTTGCAGTGAAATCGGATACAGCTGCGGCGCAGTCCGGTATGCGTGAGCTGTTCACGCCGCGCTGGATCCGGTCGACAATCTTGTTCGCGCTTGCGAACTTCTGCGGGTTGCTCCTGGTCTACGGCTTGAACACGTGGCTCCCGCAGATCATGCGGTCTGCCGGATACGCGCTGGGCAGTGCGCTCGCCTTCCTTCTCGTTCTGAACTTGGGAGCAATTGTGGGATCGATCAGCGCGTCGTACATCGCGGACCGGATCGGAATCCAGAAGGTTGTGATCACGTCATTCATCGTTGCGTTCGGTGCTGTGATGCTCTTGAGCGTGAATCTTCCGATGGCACTTCTGTTTGTCTTCGTGGCGTTTGCCGGACTGGGCAGTGTGGGAACGCAGATCCTGGTGGGCGGCTTTTGTGCCACTCACTATCCGCAGCGACTCAGCGCCAATGCACTTGCGTGGTCACTGGGTGTGGGGCGTATCGGTGCGATTTGCGGTCCGATCATCGGCGGCGTGATCGCGGACCTGGCCTTCGGGTATCAGGTCAACTTCTATGTTTTCGGCACGGTTGCCGTACTGGGGGCTGCAATCGTGGCTTCGATACCTCGCAAAGCGGGCGTCAGCCAGTCCGGAGTGATGGCCGCATCCGATCGATCCGGTGCATCTGCGAGCTGACCCGATGAGCGCTGCACCGACCACGTCCATGCCGCCACGACGGACTATCGTGGCGGTATGACGGTCGTGACGAAAGAACATGCAGACGGTGATGCGCGGACGAGCGATCCGGCGCCTCGTCAGCTGATCGTGACGCTGTTCGGCCTGTACGGCCGCGCCGAGAAGAACTGGCTGTCGGTAGCGTCGTTGGTGCGGTTGATGGCCGAACTCGGTGTCGACGGCCCCGCTGTTCGATCGTCGATTTCGCGGCTCAAGCGCCGGGAGATTCTCCTGAGTTCACGGCACGGAACAGCGGCCGGCTACTCGATGTCGCCGCTGCTGCTGGATGTACTCGCAGAAGGTGATGCTCGCATCTTCGGTCGGAGCCGCGCCACCGTCGACGACGGATGGCTGCTGGTGGTCTTCTCGGTTCCCGAGTCGGAGCGAGAGAACCGGCACGCACTGCGCACGGTGCTGACTCGATTGGGATTCGGTACCGCAGCGCCGGGTGTGTGGATTGCGCCCGGAAATGTCGAGCGTGAAGTTCGAGAGACGTTGGAACGCAGGCAGTTACATGGATACGTAGATATCTTCAGCGGCAACCATGTCGCGTTCGGAGACCTGCGCTCCAAAGTTCGAGACTGGTGGGATCTCGACGAGTTGACCGCGCTCTATGCGGAATTCATCGATGCGTATCGGCCGATCCTCGCGGAATGCAGCAAGGACGGTTTCACGCCCCGAGAAGCGTTTGCGCACTACGTGGCGATGCTGACCATGTGGAGGCGACTCCCGTACCGGGATCCGGGGCTGCCGCTGGATCTGCTGCCGAAAGAGTGGAACAGTGTCGTGGCCGAGGAGTTGTTCCGGGAGCTGAATACCGCATTGAGCGGGCATGCGCGTGAGCATGCCCTCGCGACAATTCACGGTTGATCGATTCGCCCGGGTGAGGTGCGCGAAAATCCCTCTCGCGCACCTCTGTTCGAGTATGTGTTACTCCGAGATGTGTGCGATGCCCTGAATCTCGATGAGAGCTTCCTTCTGCCACAGTGATGTCACGCCGATGCCAGCCATTGCGGGGTACTCGGTGCCGGCCATTTCGCGCCACAGGCGGCCGATCTCGCGACCGTTGGCCTGGTAGTCCGGGATGTCGGTGAGGTAAATCGTGACGCTGACCAGGTCTGACGGCTTGCCGCCGGCCTCGATCAGCGACGTCAGGGTGTTGGACATCGCTTGCTTGAACTGCTCGATGATCCCACCCTCGACGATCTTTCCTTCGATGTTCAGAGCGGTCTGACCGGCGAGGTAGACCGCGTTATCCGCCCGTACGGCATGGGCGAATCCCGAAGGCTTGAGCATCGTGGACGGATTGATCCGAGAAATGGTCATGTCTGTGTCCCCTGGGTAGGTGGAGGAAACTCTGTCGCAACCCCCAATATGGTGTTACATTGACTATCGTAATCAAAGCGCAACAGATTGTCACTCGATTCGACATATGGAGGCATGGGGGCATGCGGCTACTTTCGGTTCGCCTTTCGGACGGCCAGACCAGCGCGGCAGTCTTGACGCCGGACGGAGCGAGGTTGATCGACTCCGCGGATGTCGGCAAACTTCTCGGTGAGGGGGAGTTTGCCGAATTGGTCAGTCGCGCGGTGGAATCGGGCGAAAAGGTCAACCTCGACCAGGTGCAGATGCTGCCGGTGGTGCCGGATCCGAAGAAGATTCTCTGCTGCGGGTTGAACTATCGAGCACATGTGCGCGAGATGAATCGCGAGGAACCCGAGTTTCCGACGCTTTTTGCGAAGTTCGCAGATACCTTAACGGGCCCGAACGACGACGTAGTCCTTCCCGTGTACGCCACTGACGTCGACTGGGAGGCGGAACTTGCCGTCGTAGTCGGCGCGAACCTCTCCCACGCGGACGTCAGCGAAGCGCGACGCGGCATTGCCGGATATACAGTGGCCAACGATATCTCGGTGCGCAGTTGGCAGCGTCGAACATTGCAGTGGTTGCAAGGCAAAGCGTTTGACGCAACAACCCCGCTCGGGCCGGTGATGGTCACGCCCGACGAATTCGATCCGGCGTCGGGAGCCACGATTACCTGCACGGTCGACGGACGAGTTGTTCAGACTGGCACAACTGATGATCTGGTTTTCGACCCTGCCGAATTGCTTTCCTACATATCCCAATTCACGAAGCTTGCACCCGGAGATCTGGTGCTGACCGGTACGCCGGGTGGTGTCGGTGCCGGCGCGGTACCGCCGACCTTCCTGGCTGATGGTTCGGTTGTCGAGGTCGAAATCTCGGGAATCGGCAAGATTTCCAACACGGTCCGCCTCGGGTAATCCCGTCGGGTTGAGTTTCCAAACATTCAAGTACGAAGGAGCGCAGCGCATGTCGAACGATTCTGTCACCGAAGTTGTCCCTGTCGTGACCAGGAAGGGCCACGAGTACCAGGGCACCGCGCAATCGGGCGGAGCACATCGGGTGTCGGGAGTGAGCATCCAGCACACCCCGGCAACCAAGATTTGGTACGGAAAAGTGACCAACGAGCCCGGCTACCGTTCTCTCCCACACCATCATGGTGAGGCTGAGACCGGTGGGTACGTCCTCACCGGTTTCGGGCGAATCTACTTCGGAGAGAACTACACCGAGTTTGTCGACATGGTCGAAGGTGACTTCGTTTTTGTTCCGCCGTTCATGCCTCACGTCGAGGTCAACATGTCGGTGACCGAAGAGTTGATCTGGCTGACGACCCGTACTCCGGACAATATCGTGATCAACCTCCCTGACGTCGATGACGCCTCACTCGAAGGGTACCGACGCGCATGAGTCGCACCAGTAAGCCGATGCTCTCATCCTGGGATTTCGAACCCGCCGGAGAGAATGCGTTTATCGCCCGCCATCAAGTGATCCCGTCGGAACGAGCCTACGGCGGTGAGGTTGTCGCACAGGCTGTTGCGGCGACGATGAAGACGGTGACCGACGATCGCAGTGTCCATTCGTTCCACGGATACTTCCTACGCGCCGGAGATGTCCACGAGCCGACGGTCTACGAGGTCGACCGGTTGCGGGACGGCCGAGGATTCTCGCAGCGAGCGGTGCGCGGAGTCCAGTCGGGCAAGACGATCTTTCAGGGCCTGGCTTCCTTCCATGTCGCATCCGACGGTGTGCGGCACCAGGATCCGATGCCGGCCGATCTCGGAAATCCGGAGGATCTGCCGACTGCCGGGGAGGTGCTCGGTGATTCCACGGTGCGCGACGCGCAGTACTGGGCAAACGATCGTAGCTTCGACATCCGGCATTCGCCCGACGCGATCTACACTTCCGCCACCGGTGAGCGTACGCGTCGGCAGACGGTGTGGCTCAAGGCTTATGACCAGCTGCCCGATGACCCAAACGTCCATCGCGCCGCGTTGGCATACCTGTGCGACTACACACTGCTCGAACCGATCCTTCGTAATAACGGCGCAGCCTGGGCAGACCCCGGTGTGATCACCGCGAGCCTCGACCATGCAATGTGGTGGCACAACGACGGTCGCGTCGACGAGTGGATCGCTCTGGTTCAGGAATCTTCTTTTGCCGGAAACGGTTTGGGCCTCTCACACGGAAAGATCTACTCGCGTGACGGCGTGCTGCTGGCAACGGTGGCTCAAGAAGGCCTTGTCACGCTACCGAAGTAACCTCTCTCATCCGAATCTCCATGCCCGGCGGCCAAGTTGGTCGCCGGGTAGTCGTCGTATCCGTGCTTGCGTGTTTCGCGCCTAGTGATGGTGTTGTAGTTCGCTGAAGATCAAGTTGGTCTGTGTATTCGCGATCGCGGGATCATTGAGGTGGGTGCTCACGAAGTCTCTGAGTCGGGAGGGCGATTCGCACGAAATGTGAACTAATAGATCGCGATCCCCGCTGATGAGAAATACTCGCTGAACCGAGTCTAATTTGCTGATGCGTTCGGCTATTTCAGTCATTCGACTTCGGGCATGTGAGTGAATCAAAACGGACACCATGGCAGAGATCTCGAGGCCGAGCATCTCCAGATCGATATCTGCATGAAAGCCCTTGATGACGCCTGATTCTCGGAGCGCACGCATTCGGGCAAGTGCGGTAGAAGGGGCAATTCCGACTTTTTCAGCCAATGCATTGTTGGGAATTCGGGCGTCGTGAACCAACTCCCGAATAATCGACGTATCGATCTCGTCGAGCCGAACATGATTCGATCGAACCATCGCTGCGGCGCTCTCGATCGCATTTATCATTCAATTTCTCCCTCTGTCATCCAAGATGTTCAGTGACTATTGACCGCAGGTGCCGATGATTCTAACTTTTGCCGAGCACCCCGAATCATCAAATTGGCGATTCCCATCACAGTTCCTGCGCTTGCGCGGAGAGGCCTCGATGCATCCAGTGAACAATCCGCGCCAGGTCAGGGAACTGATCGACATCAGTCCGGCTATCTCCGAGACCTCGCCGGTATGGCCCGGTGATACTGCGTTCTCTCGGACCTCGACCCTTGATATGAACGGCAATGATGTGGTCAGCGTCAGCAAGTTTTGCACGACGCCACACGTCGGCGCGCATGCGGATGCGCCGGCACACACCCGTATCGACGGTGCATCGATCGGGGATGTCCCGCTCGAGCCTTACCTGGGTGAGGCGCTGGTGCTCGATCTGACGGCTTGTGAGGGCGCACCCGGCATTGCCGACCTCGAGATTGCCCTGGCCCGAATCGGCGGACTATCGGCGCCGCGGCTGATCCTTCGAACCTACGAGCACTATCCGACCCAATGGGACAGCAATTTTTTCGGTGTCGCCGCGGAACTGATCCATTGGTTCGCGGACCGGGGTGGCCAGTTGATCGGAATCGACGGAGCGTCGTTCGATCCGATGACAAGTAAGTCCATGGACGCGCATCATGCAGCGAACGATCGAGGAATATCGATTCTCGAAGGGCTCTGCCTCGACGACGTAACCGAGGGCCGGTACGAGCTGATTGCGCTGCCATTGAAATTTCGCAACCTCGATGCGAGTCCGGTACGGGCAGTGCTGCGGACACTGCCCTGATCACGACACTGCCTTGATTCTTTCGACAACACCATTCACTAGGAGAGCTACCACCATGACAGCGACAGAAGTTCTCTCGCAAGCGGATTGCGTGCAGTTCGACCTCGACGATCCTTTGCACGCATTCCGCGACCAGTTCGAGATTCCCGAAGGCGTGATCTACCTAGACGGCAATTCACTCGGTGCAAAACCGCGCAGCGCAGCGGCGTGTGCCGAACGCGTGATTCGAGACGAGTGGGGAATCGGCCTGATTCGGAGCTGGAATACGGCCGGATGGTTTGACCTGCCGACCAGGCTCGGGGACAAGCTGGCTCCGTTGATCGGTGCCGGCGCGGGTCAAGTGGTGGTCACCGATTCGACGTCGATCAACCTGTTCAAGGCGCTCGCTTCAGCGCTGACCATTGCGGAGCAGAATCAGCCCGCCCGGCGGGTGATCGTGTCCGAGCGTGACAACTTTCCAACGGATCTCTATATCGCGGAAGGCATCATCGGCTTCCTCGACCGGGGGTACGAGCTGCGTTTGATCGATGACCCGGCGGAACTGTCGACCGTCGTCGACTCCGATACCGCGGTCGTGATGCTGTCCCACGCGAACTATCGCACCGGAAATCTGTACGACATGTCTGCAGTCACCGCGCAGGTGCATGAGCGCGGCGCACTGATGATCTGGGACCTGGCACATTCTGCGGGCGCCCTCGAGATCGATCTGGTCGGCTGCGACGCCGATTTTGCGGTCGGATGCACGTACAAGTACCTCAACGGTGGACCCGGATCGCCGGCATTCATTTGGGTGAACGAGCGCAACCTGCACTTGGGTCAGCAGCCTCTGTCCGGATGGTGGGGCCATGCAAGGCCTTTCGCGATGGAGCCCGGATATGAGGCACATTCCGGAATCCGGCGGTTCCTCATCGGCACGCAGCCGATGACATCACTGTCGCTGGTGGAATGTGGCCTCGACATTGCCTTGGACGCAGACATGAGTGCCGTACGCCAGAAGTCTCTGGCATTGACGGACTTGTTCATAGATCTCGTCGAACAGCATTGTGGCGGGTTCGATCTGAAGCTGATCACTCCTCGCGATCACGCGTCTCGGGGATCCCACGTGAGTTTTGTTCACGCTGAGGGATATTCGATCATGAAGGCGCTCATCAGCCGCGGTGTCATCGGCGACTACCGCGAACCTGGTGTCCTCCGTTTCGGTATCACGCCGTTGTACATCGGCTATGTCGATGTTTGGAATGCAGTGGATGTTCTTCGTGACATCCTCGAGAACAAGACGTGGGACACCGCAGAGTTCCGCGAGCGTGATGCAGTCACCTGATCGTCTGAAGAACCCCTGCGGTCCGGTGGAACCGCCTTTCCTAAGGAACAATTCGTGAGTGATTTCAAGAACATTCAGCAACGTGAATCCGGCTTGAAACAAGAGCTCGGCGCGCGTCAGATGAGCATGATTGCACTTGGTGGTGCGATCGGAACCGGGCTCTTCCTCGGTAGTAAGTTCGCGATCGGGTTTGCCGGCCCGAGCGTGATCATCAGTTACGCCATCGGCGGTTTGATCGCGCTGCTCCTGATGGGCGCACTGGCGGAAATGACTGTTGCGCACGCAACTTCGGGATCGTTCGGAGCCTATGCCGAGTATTACGTCAGCCCGCTTATCGGCTTTCTCGTCCGGTACCTGTATTGGTCATGCATTGTCCTCGCGGTGGGAACCGAAGTCACCGCTATCGGTGAATACATGCAGTTCTGGTTTGCGGACATACCGCAGTGGATCTGGATCGTGCTGTTCTCCGCAGTGCTGATCGGTGTGAATATGTTCAACGTCAAGGCGTTCGGAACGATGGAGTACTGGTTCTCGACCATCAAGGTGTTTGCCATCGTGGCTTTCATCATCATGGCCGCCTATGTTGTGTTCGGCAGCGGAAACCCCGACTACGGGTTCCACAACTACACCAGTGGTGGCGGATTCATGCCGAATGGCTTCTCCGGTATGTGGTTTGCCGTGATCGTATCGATCTTCAGCTACCTCAGTATCGAGATGATCGCGATCGCGGCCGGCGAGGCGGAGAACCCGGCTGTAGCCGTCAAGAAGGCCTTCCGTGTCACGATCGTGCGTCTCTTCGTCTTCTACATCGCGACCCTCGGCCTGATCGTGGCTATCGCGCCGATGGACAAGATTCTCAGTGGCGGAAGCCCGTTCGTTACAGTGATGCAGGTTATCAACATTCCGGGCGCAGACAGTGTTCTCAACTTCGTGGTCATCATCGCTGCGTTGTCGGCAATGAACAGTCAGCTGTACGTGTCCTCGCGCATGATGTTCAGCCTGTCTCGCGCCGGTGATGCCCCGAAGATTTTGGGCAAGGTGCGTGCTAACGGTTCACCGGTCAATGCGTTGCTGCTGTCGACGTCAGGCATCGCTGTCGCGACCGTTGTCTACGTGCTCTTTCCGGAGCAGGCATTCACGTTGATGATCTCGCTGTCGATGTTCGGTGCCATGGCGACGTGGTTGCTGATCTTCGTCACACACTGGTTCTTCCGTAAGCGGATGAAGGCAGAGGGAACCAAACTGTCCTTCACGATTCCGGGTTTCCCCGTCGGCACAATTCTCGGTGGTGGCCTGATGGTCGCGATCATGTTGACAACCCTGTGGGTTGAGTCTTTCAAGATGACCTTGGTGTTCGGTGTGCCGTTTGTACTGGCTGCCATCGCCATCTTCTACCTCACTCGTTCACGGCGGGCACGCAGTCAAGCTTTGAATGCTGATCAGGTCGAGGATGAAATCACCGGGACCGTCGTCAAGCGAGTTCCCTGATCTGCCACGGATTCAGAGTGTCTTTGCGAAGAACTCCATAGTGCGCGACCAGGCGAGATCGGCGGCTTCAGGGGCATAATGGCTAGAGGTGTCGTTGTTGAAGGCATGTCCGGCATCGGAGTATCGGCGCACGTTGGCAAGCTCCGAAGCGCGTGACCGCAACTGCTCGACGGATTCAGGCGGAATGCTCGGGTCGAGGTCCCCGTAGTGTCCGAGCCACGGGACCTTCAGTTGCGCAGCGAGTTCGGAACCAGCAGGGATTCCATCCCACCGTGATTCGGTGACCGCGCCGCCGTAATAGGTGACGGCCGCGTCGACGAGGGGTTCGGCCGCACACCACAGCGACACTGTTCCACCCATGCAGAATCCGAGGGAGCCGATTGTATCGGCTCCCTCGGATTTGCAGTATGCGACGGCGGCGCGTACATCATGGCCGATGTCTTTGCTGTTCAACGCCATAAGCGCTTCCTTGGCGGAAGGGAAATCGCTGAAGGACGTGTGTGATCCGCGGTGGTAGAGGTGCGGAGCGACGGCGAGATACCCGGCGTCGGCGAGACGCGTCAGGATACTCTCGATATGAGCGTTGATGCCCCACGCCTCCTGTAGGACGATCACCGCTTTCCCCAGCGCTACCGCATGATCCGGTGTGCCGACAGTCAGCGGTACGTCGGCCACAGTTGTTTTCAAGGTGCCCATTCTTCGACTGTAAACCACAAATGACCGAACATCCCGGCCCGCTACGCTGACATCCATGACCCCGATCTCCCTTGGTAGCTGGCCGACACCGCTCGAACGCATCCCCCGAGCGGCTGAGTCGCTGGGGCTTGGCCCGAACGATCTGTGGATCAAACGTGACGACGTCACCGGACTCGGCGGCGGCGGTAACAAGATACGGAAACTGCAGTACAGCTGCGCTCAGGCCTTGGCGTCCGGCACGACGACTTTGATTACTTCCGGTGCACCACAAAGCAATCACGCGAGATTGACGGCAGCCGCTGCCGCTCGGCTTGGCCTGAAGTGCATCTTGGTGCTCGGTGGTGCTCGGCCGGAAACGACGCAGGGCAACCTCGTACTCGATGAGATAGCCGGAGCAGAGATCGTCTGGGCAGGCAGCGAGAGTGGATCGGCAGTCGCGAGTATCGCCGAGGACGTTGCTCGTTCCGGAGGGGTGCCGTTCGTGATTCCTTTCGGTGGCACGAGTGCGATCTCGGCGCAGGGATACGTCGACTGCGCGCGTGAAATCGAAGAACAGATCGAGGGCTTCGACCGCGTCGTGGTGGCCGTCGGTTCCGGCGGAACAATGGCAGGTCTGGTTGCCCATCTGGGTCCGGAACGCGTGATCGGCGTCGATGTCGGTGCTGTGAGCGATCCTGGCGCAGTTGTTGCCGCGCTACTGGACGAAATGCCCGGGCCGGTGGTTCGTGCCGAAGAATTGCAGATCATGCGTGATCATGTCGGGCAGGGCTATTCGACGTTGACCGACGGATCGAGTAACGCGATCCGTCGACTTGCCCGAACCGAAGGGATCTTTCTCGATCCCACGTACACCGGCCGCGCTTTTGCCGGTTTGACGACACTGGTTGCTGACAACGTGATCAGTGCGGGTTCCCGGACGGTCTTCCTTCATACCGGTGGTGTGCCGGGACTATTCGGCCATCCTGATCTGCCGACGCTCCTCGCTGGTGGGACTCCTGAGTAGTCTCGAATTGACTCCGTGCCGTGTGTGAGAACTGCGCCGGTGGGTACCACTCGGAGTATGAGTACCAGCAGCATTGTCTGGATTGTTGTTGCCGTGGTCGTAGTGATCGTGATCGTGGCGGCACTCGCGTGGGTCGCGCGAAACAAGCGTAACGAGCGTCGGCACGCCGAGGCGCAAGAGATTCGTGAAGACGTGGCGGATAGGTCGCTCCAGGTCGGTCAGCGGGAAGCGCGGGCCGAGGAGAGTGCGGCAAAAGCGCGCATGGTGCAGGCTGAAGCCGACGCAAAATCTGCGGAAGCCTCAGCCTTGCAACAGCATGCGGCCGAGCATCGGAGGGAGGCAGCCAGTTCGAGGGAAGAGTTGAATCGGCTCCAGGACCATGCTGACACTATCGATCCTGCAACGCCGAAACATGGCGTTCCTGAACCGGGAGAGCCGCGATCGACGGAGGAGGGCCGTACCGGTGGTCCCGAGGAACCGCGTTAGCTGACGCCGGTCAATTCGTTGGGAGTGTGATCGAGTGTTGCCTGTGCGGCGATGCTGCCGTCTTCGAGGTTGACGGCGATCAGCGTCTTCGAAGTGGGATCGGTGACGTAGGCCGTGTGGTCGCGGACGAAGAGCGTTGGGCGAGGGTCTTGCCACTCCGTGGGTTCGGTCCATTCGCCGATTACCGCAATCTTGTTGATCACCGCACCCGAGTGCGGGTCGATGACGTGGATAGCGCCGTCGGTGCCGAGAATCAATGCTTCTCCGTGTGGTCCACGACCCAGCGACCGGAAGGTGTAACTGGTTCCGAGGTCGACCAGTTTCAGCTCCGAGGTCGACGTGTTGGTCAACGAAATTCGCTGCGGGCGTTCGAGTTCTGCCTTGGGGTCAGTTTTGTAGTCACCCAGGACAATCTCCGATTCCTCGGACCCGGCCTGATTTCCGATCCGGCCGTACGGGTCTGGGCTCTGAACCTTGGTGATAGCGCCGTCCTTGTAGACGAGGAGTCCGTCCTGGCAGCCCAGGACAATCGCTTCGCCGGCGGCAACGGCTTCACCGTGGATGCCGGGGCACTGTTCGTTGCGTAGTATTTCCTTGCGGTCGGCATCGAGTACGGCAATGCCGTTGCGAGACTCGGAATTTCCGATAGTTGTCAGCAGATTTCCGTTGGCCAGTGCGACAGCTACACCGTGGTGAGGCTCGGGCGCCGTAAAGGTCTCGACGCGCGGTTGACGTTTTGCCAATTGTGTCGGATCAAAAATTTCTACGAGGCCTGATCCGTCGTTGAACAGGACGGTTTTTCCGGCGTGGTGCACGACGTGTCCCGGTTCGTTGGCGGCGAATTCAACGTCTGTCATCGCGGGATCGGCTGTGTAGTAATGGGAATGGTCACCATGAGTCGACAACCACGTGCCGGTGTCGAGCACCTTGAAATTCTCGCCCGCGGAAACTATGACATGGCGACCGTCGCCGGCAGGGTTGAGTCGGATGAATCCGTCGATCTCAGTCCTGCCCACGGTATCGAGCGTGGTCGCGTCAAGAATGAGAACTCCACCGTCGTAGGACACGGCAAGACGAGGTGTTGCGGACGACTGTTCCTTGGGAGCTGTTGCGGTGGTGCCGGTTTCCGGCTGCGAAGAGTCGCCGGTGCCGGACGAGCATCCGGCAGCGAGAGTGAGTGAGAGGCCTACCGATGCGGCGAGGGTGAGGCTCCGCGATATGCGGGTGTTGAGTTGCATGGCTATAGATCTAGCCCTTATTGCAAATGGTTGTCAAAGTAAATAATGCGTATAATCGCATGTCAGGTGGCGGCGTAGTCTTTGCTCTCGAGGATTCGCGAGGCGATGACACCCAATGCGAGGCCCCAGAACGCGGCGCCGATGTTGAGTAGTTCGACGTCGGAAATCGTCACCAGAAATGCGACCAAGGCGCCGAAAGTGAATCGGCCGCCGAATGCGGTGACGAAGGCGCCCTGCAGTGGCTTCAGCATTGCCAAACCACCCAGAGTGACGATGAATGCTGCGGGCGTGGCCAGCATCATTGCCACGAATGTCGGTGCGAACAAACCGAAGAGAACGGCAAGTAGTCCACAGAAAATGCCGGCGGTGTATTGCCTTGTTCGCTCACCGGACGCCGAGAGCAGAGCGTTGGTCGGGCCGGTGAGGCAGGTCGACACACATCCCACTGCTGCATTGACAAGTGAGAAGGCGCCGCAGGCAACTGTCACAGTTCCGATGGGAGGTTGATGCCCGGCCGTGCGTAACACCGCGATGCCTTGCCCGTTCTGAACCACGATGACTGTGATGGCCAGCGGCACAACCAGTTCGACCATTGCCTGCCAGGACCATTGTGGAGTGGTCAGGACTGGATGCGCGAACCACTCGTGGGTGTTGCCACCGGAATTGAATCGCCCGGATACAGCGATGATGATCACGCCGACGAGCAACGCGCCGAGGACGGGAGGAGCGAAGCGGCCGACCTTCGTGAACACGCTGAGTGCAACAAAGGTCGCAATCATCGGTAGCGCGATGGCTGCGTCGTGTGCCGGTGCCTCGACTAAATCAGTGCCGAAATGAAGGAAAACCCCTGCAACCATTGCCATTACGATGGGCATGGGGAGCGCGGACATGATCGGTCTGATCCATCCGGTCAATCCGACAAGCAATATCAGAAGGCCGGTGGCGAAGAAAGCACCGAGTACCTGCTCCCAGGGCAGGTGCTCCAATGACGCGCCGACGACCACGGTTCCCGGAATGGTCCAGAAAAAGGCCAGTGGCTGGCGATAGAGCCAGGACGCGGTAATCGTCAGGATTCCGTTGACGAAGAATGCGCCGAAAAGCCAGGACGCCAACTGTGCTTGGCTCAGTCCTCCGGCCAATCCTGCAGCCAGGATCACCGCCACCGGGCCCGTCGCGGAAAAGACGATACCGATGACGGCGTTCGCGGCGTACATTCCGCCGAAGTCACGCAGGACTTGCCGCAGTCGGTGAACAGGTTGCGGCACAGGCTCCATTACGACGCGTGCCGGCGTTTGGTCAGCGCGGGTGTTTGTCATATTTCAGGTCCTCTGGTGCGGATCGGAGAGTCCACGCTCGCGGAAGAATGCCGCGAGCTCGCTGCGTGAACGCAATCCGAGCTTCGCGTACGCGCGGGTGAGGTGATACTGAATAGTCTTGACGGAGAGAAACAATTCACCTGCAGCTTCCTTGTTGCTCTTGCCTGCGGCGACGAGGTCGGCAACCGCACGCTCTTGCGGAGTCAGGTCGGCGATTCCCTTGTCTCCGCGAGAGAGATTCAACCCTCCGGCTCGTAGCTCTCGATCGCAACGATCCACGTACGTACCGGCGCCCAGTGCCAGATACAGCGAACGAGCGGCGCGGAGGACAACATCGGCGTCCCCGCGCTTCCCAGCCCTACGAAGTGTTTGGCCGTAGGCGAAGTTGATCCGAGCGCGGTCGTAGGGAAGCGGTAGCTCCGCGATCCCCATGAGAGCCTCGTCGAAACATTCGCGTGCAGCGTCGAGTTCGCCTCGCGCACCATGGATTCGGCCACGTACGTAGCCGAGCCGGGCCGTTGCCGAACGGTGTTTACGCTTTCGGGCTGTCCTCTCGTGCGGTCGCAAGAATGCGTCGGCGTCGTCCACTCGACCGACCATGACCAGAGCGTTGGCATAGAGATCGACCCAAGGCCAGAATCCGGGTTCGTCGAGCCATCGCTGCGCGCTGCTCGATGTCAGCGGCGCCAGCGCCAGAAGGACGTCGGGATAGTCCGCTGCCGCTTCGGCGAACTGGGCTCTCGCAAGAAGGGAAGGGATATACATGATCTCGTACGAGTGGGTACCGGCATGCGCCCGACGCACGTGGTCGCGAGCCAGGTCCCAGTTTCCACGCAAGGCATGTATTTGAGCTCCGGACCAATGAACGAGTGGCCGAACTATTTCGATCTCGAATCGATCGAGTTCGGCACCCGCATTTCCGACCGTCGTCAGGGCATCATCCCAAGCGCCCAGCGCGAACTGGGTGCGAGCGAGCCAGGCCTGTGCCCACAGTGAGATCCGCGCCGAACCGCTGGAGAACTCGGTGGATACAGCGCTTTCCAGGTCACGGCGGGCAGATTCGGGGTGATCGAGTGCAAGTTCGAGCCAGCCGCGACCCATCTGGAACCGCTGGGCTTGAGCTCCGGGGCGAACCCGGTCGGAGAGCTCTTCGTATGCGGCCAGGGCTTGGGCGGCGTGCCCGGTAGCACCCAGCCCGAGGCCCTTGATTGCCTCGGACTCGACTGCAGCGGGATCGGCGGGGCCCACCAAGTCAACTGCGCGGTCGACCCATTCGACCAGGGCCGCTCCGTCCAGCCTGGCCAGCGAATGCAGGACCATGCGCTGAGCGATCAACGCCGACGTGCCAGGTTCGAGATTCGCCGGGCAACTATCCCAGGCGCGCATCAGCAATCCGTCGGCCTCGGTGGGGCGTCCGCGATGGATAGCGAGGTACCCGAGCACGGCGTCGCGAAGCGGCTTACGTGTGATGCTTTCGACTTCGGGTGCGAAGACCATTGCCCGCGGAATATCACCGGATCCGGTCAGTGCGTCGACCCCTCGAAGGAGGCGATCTTCGTGCTCGCTCTTGTCGACCGTAAGGCGGCTGGCCGTGACCAAAGCGTCGGCAACTTCGGACCAGGCACCTTCGACGGCTCGTAATGCAGCGTAACCGACCAGATCCGAGGCGAGGTTCTCGTTGTGGGTGGTGCTCGCGGCAGCGAGGTGGAACAAGCGCTCGCCGTCGCCCCAGGCGATGTCGGCCGCGCGCAGGTGAAGTTGGTGCAACCGAGCGGGACCCAACGTCGCGTTCACCGCAGCCGAGATCATCGGACCTCGAAAGGATACTTCGGTGCTGCCGCGCTGTTCGTGGATTGTGAGTAGACCGCTCGCGCAGGCGCTGTCCAGGGCGCCCACGATGTCTTCGACGTCGGCTAACTGCGAGAGGTGGGACAACATGGTGCCGTTGCCTAGTACGGCAGCTGCCTCGACGAGCGTGCGCCCATCATCGCTGCACGTCGCGAGGTCATGAGCAATCGACGCAGCTCGGTGCCGTGGAAGCGGCAACGTGCGGTGCCAGCGGGACCAATGCGTCGGCGGTAACTCATCCAGAAGTGATATGACATCCAGGGTGTTTCCTGCTGTGAATTCCTGAAGTTGTCGTGCGGCACCGGAGCTGAGATCGATACCGTTGCGCACCCGCGCGATCTCGGTGATAGCGGAGGCGTCGAGTGGGCTGATGTGTAGACGCTGAGCCCAGTGAAGCTCGAGAATTCGACTGACCGCCTTGCTCAGGTGTGGCGATTCCTCGGCGATGAAGATGATCAGTAGCCGGCTGTCCCAGCCGCGATGAAGTGCCGACGTAACGGCTTGGAGTGACTCGACGTCACTGTGGTGAGCATCGTCGACCACAACGATGGTGAGACCTTCCGAAGCTGTGAGAATCTCGTTGGCCGCCGACACCGGATCGGCGACGGAGACCGGGTGTTCGAGTAGCTGCTCAACCACACCGAAAGGGGTCTGCGATTCCCACTCCAGCCCGCGGGCGTGCCGAAGACTGTGCTGCGCCGTTACTTCGGTGAACCTGTTGACGAGTGTCGACTTGCCACTGCCGGCTTCCCCCTCCACGAGCACAAGCGTCGGTGTCCCCTGCTGCGCCGTCGACAAGGCCCGGCCGAGAGCTGCGAGTTCGCGCTCTCGGCCGACCAGCACTCCACGATGGGTCACCCCACCACCGTAACGCCGGGCTCACTGCTGTTTTCCTTTTCTGCCGGTACCGCCGCAGCATTGAGACGAGGATTCTGCTTCGGGACGAAGAATGTGACAATGCAACCCAGTACGGCGATGCCTGCGAAGACGTAGAACGCTGATTCCGAGCTGATACCTGCGCTGATCAAGCTCCCACCGATGAGGGGCCCGAATATTCCGCCGAGGCGGCCGAAACCTGCGCACCACGCGACGCCGGCTGCACGGGCGGACGTCGAGTAGTAGTTGGACACGAATCCATAGATCAGGACCTGCGTTCCGATGGTTCCGACGCCGGCGATAGCCACCGATGCCAGGAGGACAGGCAGAGGGAAGCCGAAGGTGAACAGCAGCAAGGCAAGAGCGGCAAGCCCGAAGGTTGTGGCCACGACGCGTTGAGGTCCGGTGACGTCGGCGATCCGGGAGGCGAGAAGGCCGCCGATAATGGCGCCGCCGTTGAGCACCAGTAGGAATGAGAGCGATCCCTTGGCGTTGTACCCGGCGTTCTCCATGATTTTGGGCAGCCAGGTGTTGAGGCCGTAGGTGAGGAGAAGTCCGGCGAAACTCATCAGGCCGAGGAGCGCTGTGCCCCAGACATATTGCTTGCTGGCGAGCGCACGGAAGCCGACCTTCTCCGCGGCGGCTCCGCTAGGTCGAGCTACGTTGACAGGCAGGGGAATTCCGGTCTTCAAGGACACGGCTTCTGCCTCGTCGATGCGTCCGCGTGCGACCAGCCACACGGGTGATTCCGGAAGGCGGAACCACGCGAGCGGAAACAGGATGAGGAGGGGGAGCGCTCCGATGAGGAACAGTCCGCGCCAGCCGATGGCATCGCGGAGGACGATCGCCAGTATCGAGGCCATCACGCCGCCGGCCGGTACGCCGCTGTAGACGATGGCGTTGAACAGATTTCGGCGTCCAGGTGGCGCGAATTCGGCGATCATCGCACCTGCCGTGGCCACGAGTCCGCCGACACCGATGCCGGTGAAGAATCGCAGTAGTCCGAAGGAGGTGATGCTAGTGGCGAATGACGCCAGCGCCATACCTACCGAGAACCAGACGATGTTGATCAGCATCAGCTTTCGACGCCCGAAGTGGTCGCCGATCGCGCCGCACGTCAACGCTCCCACCATCACTCCGATAAGGGCGTACGAACCTAACGCGCCGGCCTGTGACGCGGACAGTGCGCCGATCTGTCCTGGATCATCCATCAGAACAGGCAGGATCGTGCCGTAGACGACGAGATCGTATCCGTCGAACAGGATGGCGATGGCGGCGATCGCGACCACCCACAGGACTGACGAGCGATGGCGGGCGCTTGCCCAGGAACCACGTTCGGTTGACGACATGGCGAATCTCCGTTCGAGAGATCAGGAAGAAGTGGGTGTGAGACTTCGAGTCCGGGTCAGCCGAGATCACCACCAGCGACGGGAAGTACCGTGCCGGTAATATACGACGCCTCGTCAGAGGCGAGGAAGGTGATGGCCGCGGCTTGCTCGTCGAGTGTGCCGTAACGCTTTTGCAGTGAAGAATCGACCGTCTGGTCGACGATCTGCTGGTACCAGACCTTCTCGTCCTCGGTCTGTGCACCGGGCCCGCGGGCCACGACGCGCGGCGGGGCCTCGGTTCCGCCGGGAGCTGTTGCTACAACACGTATTCCGTACTGTGCTACTTCCATGGCCAGTGCCGCCGTGATAGCACTGACGCCACCTTTGGCGGCTGCGTACGGAACGCGGTTGAGTCCGCGAGTCGCGACAGACGAGACGTTGACTATGGTGCCGCGTGCTTGTTCGATCAGGTAGGGCAATGCTGCCCGGCAGGTCCACAACGTGGGAAAAAGTGAGCGTTGAACTTCCGCCTGGATCTGTTCAGGTGTGTAGTGCTCGTACGGCTTGGCCCAGATAGTTCCGCCGACATTGTTTATCAGCACATCGATCCGACCGAAATGCTTGTGTGCCTGGTCTATTGCCCTCTGTGCTCCGTTGAACTGTTCGAGATCGGCAGTGACGGAATGCGAGCGCTCGAGAGCCCCGGCAACCTCGTGTACGAGTTCCGCCCGGTCGACGAGAACCACCGAACCGCCTTCGGCGGAGATTCTTTCGGCAACACAACGGCCGATGCCCTGAGCGGCACCCGTCACGACGACAACACGGTTGTCGAATCGGCCGGCGAAAATTCGCGGGCTCATTGCGCGATGCTCAGGTGATTGTCTGCGATGGCGCAGCGCATCGTGGCCTTGGCATGCTCACTGTGCGCGACGATCAACTCGCGTGCGGCGGTTCGATCGTTCTCTGCGAATGCGCGAACGATGTGCAGGTGATCTTCCGCAACGTGCTCGTCGACCCAATCTGCTGTTCGCAGTATCCGGTTCATGAGCTCGGTGACCTCGAGGCGGTGGTACGCCTGCAAGAGAATCTCGTTGCCGGTGCAACGGAACAGAAAGTCGTGGAACAGCGCATTGGTTTCGGTGAATGCCGCTGCGTCCGTGAATCGATCGCGTTCGATCGACGCGGCAGAGTTCTCGGCCAGGATTCGGTATTCGATCAGCTGCGCTGGGGTGAGTCGGCCGATGGTGAGTTCCATGGCACCTAACTCGAGTGCCATCCGGGCGTCGAATTGCGCGTCGGATTCGGCCACGGGTAGGTGTTCCTCACCGATCTCGTAGGCGCCGATATCGACCGTCGCAACGGACGCCGATACCGCTGGAAGTCCGGTCTCGGCAGCAGCTTTGACAGCTGCTGCACGCTCCGCTTCGGTGAGCTCTGTGGCCGGTGCAGGAGTTGCTGCCGTGTTGAATTTCTCGAAGTAGAAGTTCGTGGGAGTGATCGACACGTCCTTGAAGTGCTGACGTACTGCTTCGACCATCGGCGGCGGACCACACAGGTAGACGTCGACATTGCCGTCGTCGAGATGTGCCGGTTCGATGAGCCCGGTGACGTAACCCTTGTTCGGGGCAGAGCTGCCTTGATCGGCCACGCAGTAGTCGAAGGTGAACTGCGGCAGCAGTTCTGTGTACTTGTGCAGCGTATCCAGCTCCACTAGATCGGCGTCGGAGCTCACGCCGTAGATCAGGTGAACAGGTAACTCGGAGCCGTCGGCACGCATCTTCTCGAGGATCGAGAGCAGAGGCGCGAGGCCGGTGCCGCCGGCCAACAACAGGGCCGGACGTTGTTGCGTACGCAGGAAGAAGCTTCCCATCGGCCCGGTGAGTTCGAGTGTGTCGCCAACCTGTGCGCGTTCGCTGAGGTAGTCCGACATCAACCCGCCCGGGGTGATCTTGACCAGGAACGACGCATCCTCGACTGTAGGGCCGGTGCTGAACGAGTACGAGCGGGTCGAATCAGTACCGGGAACAAGAATATTCACGTATTGACCGGGCAGAAACACCAGATCGCTGCGGTTCTCGACAGAGACGGTAAACCCGATGGTGGTATCGGAATGTCGCACTATCTCGGTGATCGTGGATACATGCGAACCGGCGGCGGTCTTGGCAACTGCGGACGTGGTGGGAATCTGAAGAACCAGATCGGACTCGGGCACCATCTGACACGGCAGACAGTAGCCCTGCTCGGCCTCGTCGTCAGTGAGGGCCTCGTCGATGTAGTCGCCTCCGTCGAAACTGCCTGACTCACACAAGGACTTGCACGTTCCGCACGCTCCGTCGCGGCAGTCGAGTGGGATATTGATTCGTGCCCGGTACGACGCGTCGGCGACGGTCTCGTCGGAATTGCATTCGACGAAGCGTGTGATGCCGTCCTCGAAACTCAGTGCAACTTGAAAACTCATGGAAAACAGCTCGATTCGTGAAGAAGAAGTGCCGGTCAGATGTGGTAGACGTCTACCACGTGATGGATGTAGTCGTTCTTGAGTACGACCTTCTTCTTCATGATCAGCGGCTGTTCGCCGGCGAAGTCGATCGTGTAAAACGACGTGCCGAAGTAGGTATCGACAGTGTTGTAGCGGCAGTAGAGGGTGAACCAGTTGAAGCGCACGTCCACCTGGGTTCCGCGCTGTGAGGTCATCTCGACGTTGCTGATGTTGTGCCCCGTCCGAGGCTCGGGAAGGCTTGTGGCGCTGGAACGGTCGGTTCGAATTCGGAAGACACGATCCTCGATACCACCCCGGTTGGGGTAGTAGATCAGTGAAATCTCGGTCTGCGGATCGGTGGTGAGTTCACCGTCGTCGGCCCAGGCCGGCATCCAGAATTCGGAATCCGGGTGATAGCACTCGATCCACTTCTCGAACTCGCGGTCGTCGAGGTAGCGTGACTCGCGGTAGAGGAACTGCTCGATGGCGTGCTGGGTGAGCGTGGTGTCGGTTGCAGTGGTCATGATCGAGTTCCTCAGTTGGTCTGGGTGGAATCGGTACGCTGGGCGCCGGCTTCTTCGGCATCAACTGCCGCGAGCATGGCGTCACGCCAATAGCCGTGCTGAATCGGGTACAGGCCCTCATCTTCGGTCTTGGCTCCACTGGAGAGAACTCGGTCCATGCCAAGATCTTTCGCGACATCGTTGGGGCCGACGACCTGGTGCGTGACACCGCGGCTCAGATCGTTCCACGGTGCGCCGCCGGCCTGATAGGTCTTCTGGCAGGAGCGGAACTCTTCGAGGTCGTCCGGAGTGGCCATACCTGATGCGTTGAAAAAATCCTCGTACTGGCGGATGCGATTACTGCGAGCATCTGCACTTTCGCCCTTGGGTGCTATGCAGTAGATCGTGACTTCCGTCTGATCGACCGAGATCGGACGGAAGTGCCGGATCTGGCTGCTGAACTGGTCCATGAGGTACACGTTGGGATAGAGGCAGAGATTGCGTGACGCGCCGACCATGAATTCGGCTTTCTTGGAACCAAATTCGGCCTCGAGCTCTGCTCTGCGCTCGTACAGCGGGCGGTCCTCGGGGTTGCCCCACCACATCCACAGGAGAAGGTGGCCGTAGTCGTAGGAGAAGTATCCTCCCCCCTGCTTGCCCCAGGTGCCGGCGTCCATAGCTTTGGTCTCGTTGGCCGATTCACCGGCCGTGCGACGGGCGGTGGTTGCCGCGTAGTTCCAGTGCGTCGACGAGACGTGGTAGCCGTCAGCTCCGTTCTCTGTCTGGAGCTTCCAGTTGCCGTCGTAGGTGTAGGTGGAGGCGCCGCGAAGAACCTCGAGACCGTCCGGGGACTGGTCCACAATCATGTCGATGATCTTCGTGGTGTCGCCGAGGTGCTCTTCGAGGGGGAGGACATCGGCATTGAGACTGCCGAAGAGGAAGCCTCGGTAGCTTTCGAATCGCGCCACCTTGGTCAGGTCATGGGAACCGTCCTTGTTGAACTGTTCCGGATATCCGCCGGTACGAGCATCTTTGGCCTTGAGTAGCTTGCCGGAGTTGTTGAACGTCCAGCCGTGGAACGGGCACGTGAACGTGGTGCGGTTGTCGGTCTTGCGGCGGCAGAGCATCGCGCCGCGGTGGCTGCACGCGTTGATCAGCGCACCCAGTTCGCCTTCTTTGTTGCGAGTGATGACGATGGGTTGACGACCCATGTAGGTGGTGAAATAGTCACCGACATTGGGGATTTGGCTTTCGTGGGCGAGGTAGATCCAGTTGCCCTCGAAGATGTGGGTCATCTCGAGCTCGAACAGTTGCTCGTCGGTGAACACGCTGCGTCGCACCTGGTATCGGCCGGTCTCCTGGTCCTCGATGAGGGCGTCGTCGAGAACGGCGCGGATGCTCGCGAACTCGCTGGTGCTGTGGGCAGCGTCCAACATATCCGTCATGGGTAACCTCCAGATCGAGTAGGCGACCAGATGCGATTACCGAAGGCTGTCGGAATCTGCTGGGCCTGCCTTCCGGACGGGACTGCGTCCGGTACTGGATCCACCATGGCATCGTGTGGTCCGGGTCACACTAGGTAAATGCCTAGTCCTGACCAAGGGCGTTGTGTTCGTCGGATTTTGTTCAGCCGCGATATCCCAGATCGACGCTGAGTTGGTTCGCTTTTTCGACAAGGAAAGGTGCCACTTCGATACGGAAAGCTTCCGGGGTGGTCCGTCCCGCCGAGGATGAGCACGCCGTTACCCCGATGACGCTTCCACTCGCGTCGCGGACCGGCGCCGCGAGAGAGATCAGGCCACCTTCCAACTCTTCGGAGGTGAGCGCGTATCCCTGCTCGCGCACGGCGCGAAGTGCAGTGTGGAATGCACCTTCGTCGGTGATCGTCGTGGGGGTGAGTGCGGCGAACGTGGAGTTGGCGATGACGTTGTCAACGATTTCGGTTGGCGCCCAGGCAAGTAGTGCGCGGCCCATCGACGTGGCGTATGCCGGCACTCGGGTTCCGACACTCACGTTGATGCTCATGATGCGTCGGACCGGTACGCGGGCGGCGTAGACGACGTCCACGCCGTCGAGGACGCCGAGAGAGGCTGATTCGTGGGTGCGTTCCGCGATTTCCATGAGTCGCGGCAGTGCAGCTTCGGTGAGGGCGTGTGATGCGGAGTAGTGCTGGCCGATACTCAGAACCCGCGGGGTGAGGGACCAGCGACTGTTGTTTCCGGTGACGTACCCGAGTTTCTGGAGTGTGAGGAGTATGCGTCTCACCGCCGGCCTGGACAGCCCGGTTTCGGTGGCCAGATCAGCGAGCGAGGGGTTGGGGCGGTTCTCGTCGAAGGCCATGAGAACCGCAAAACCGCGCTCGATGCTTTGGATGTAATCGCGATCGGTCTCGGTCACGGGATGGCCTTTCATCAGTGGTTATCAAGTTCGATTTAATGCAAAGTTTGACAATTCTTGTGACTGCGCGCACAGTACAAGCGTACGCACAGCGTAACAGATGTACGCACAGCGTACAACCAGACTTTGGGGGTCGACTCAGCCCAGCAGTTCGGCGCCCGCCCGGTAACAGCCATTCACTTCCCGAGGAGGAACACATGACCACTTCCGAGAGCCCCACTGCAGCAGGTTCGGGCAATGCCGCCACCGACAAGTTCCTGCAGGAGCGAGTCTCCGCGGACACGTCTCCCGAACGTCTTTCGGCCATCGCCAAGGATGTCCTCGAGGCACTTGCCGGGGTCATCGACACGCACGGCATCACATACCCCGAGTACCGCGTGCTCAAGCAGTGGCTGATCGACGTCGGACAGTTCGGCGAATGGCCGCTGTGGCTGGACGTGTTCGTCGAGCACAACGTCGAAGAAGTTGCTTACCGTGGGCAGCATGGCACCAAGGGCAGTATCGAGGGCCCCTACTACGTCGCCGATGCGCAGACCTTGCCGGCCAAGTGCACACTCCCTATGCGTGACAACGAGGTTGGATCGAAGCTCGTCTTCGAAGGGCAGGTCAAGGATCTCGACGGTACGGGTCTCGCGGGGGCCACCGTGGAACTCTGGCATGCAGACGACGAGGGGTACTACTCGCACTTCGCGCCGCACATCCCCGACGGAAACCTGCGTGGAACCATCGAGGTGGACGCCGACGGGCATTTCGAGATCACCACGATTCAGCCTGCGCCCTACCAGATTCCGACTGACGGCCCCACCGGATGGTTCATCGAGAAGGCCGGCTGGCATCCGTGGCGTCCGGCGCACCTGCATCTCATGGTGAAGGCACAGGGTAAGCGAACCGTCACTACTCAGCTGTACTTCACCGGGGGAGAGTGGATCGAGAACGACGTTGCCACTGCCACCAAGCCTGAACTGATCCTGGACCCGAAGCCGGGTGTCGACGGAATCAATCGAGTTACTTACGACTTCGTGCTCGACCCGGCCTGATTCAACGCAGCAACAAAAGAAAGTGATTCGATGACCGACCTGTCGATCGTCTCCCTCGAGACGACCATCCTCGACGTTCCGCTTGTGCGCCCGCACAAGTTCGCCACCACTTCGATGACCGCGCAACCGCTCCTCCTGGTCGCTATCCGTACGTCTGACGGTGTAGTCGGTTTCGGCGAAGGAGTTGTACCTGGCGGACCGTGGTGGGGTGGTGAGTCGGTGGAGACGATGCAGGTCATCATCGAGAAGTACATTGCGCCGTTGATGATCGGTAGACGAGTCGATCAGATCACTTCGATCATGCTCGATATCGAAAAAATTGTGGCCAACGCACGTTTTGCGAAAGCTGCCGTCGACGTGGCGTTGCACGACGCCTGGGCTCGCAGTCTCGGAGTGCCCGTGCATACGCTGCTCGGCGGAGCTTTTCGGCAGAGCGTGGATGTCACGTGGGCTCTGGGTGCCGCTCCGGCGGCCGAGATCATTGATGAAGCCCACGAAAAGCTGGAATCTCGAATGAATTTCAGCTTCAAACTCAAGATGGGCGCGCTTGAACCTGCAGTGGACACCGCGCGCATCGTCGAGATTGCGCAGGCTCTCGACGGTCAGGCCGGGGTGCGGGTCGACGTCAACGCGCGGTGGGATCGATTTACCGCTTTGCGGTACCTGCCACGGTTGGCTGAGGGGGGCGTCGAGCTGATCGAACAGCCCACTCCGGCAGATCAAATCGAGGTACTTGCCGAGCTGAGCAGGCTGCTACCGATTCCGATCATGGCAGACGAAAGCGTGCAGACGCCGCACGACGCACTCGAGATCGCTCGTCGCTCGGCCGCTGACGTTATTGCATTGAAAACCACCAAATGCGGTGGGCTGCAGCGTAGTCGAGAGATTGTCGCGATCGCGAAAGCTGCGGGGATTGCGTGCCACGGTGCAACGTCCATCGAAGGTCCGATCGGCACAGCAGCCTCGTTGCACTTCGCCTGCGCCGAGCCAGGAATCAACTTCGGAACAGAGCTCTTCGGTCCGCTGCTCTTCAGCGAGGAACTGCTGCAGGAACCGCTGAAGTACTCCGAAGGACAGTTGCATCTCCCCTCCGGACCCGGCCTGGGTGTGGAACTGAACATGGACGCCGTCAAGTCCTGGACCAGGAACTAGAGGAATAGAACATGGCACTCTTTCACGTACGGATGGACGTCGATATTCCGCGCGATCTGGATCCGACTGTGCGAGCCGAAACAGTCGCTACGGAGAAGGCGTACTCACAAGACCTGCAACGGCAAGGGAAGTGGGTGCACCTGTGGCGAATTGTGGGTCAGTTCAGCAACATCAGCATCTTCGATGTCGACTCCGCTGACGAACTGCACGAGATTCTCTGGAATCTGCCGCTCTTCCCATACATGACCATCGAGGTCATGCCGTTGACCCAGCACGGATCATCGATCAAGTAGACCGTATGTTCCGAGACGTGTAGCAATCGGTCACGGGTTGGTCGTTACGACATGACGCGGGAAAGGCGCCGGGCGCTCTCCTCCAGGACACCCAGTGCAGTCGCCGTGTTGTATTCGACTTCGTCGGTTGCGCGTTGAAGATCTTCGCCGGCAAGAGAATCTGTGATCTCGGGAATGAACTGAGCGCGCTCCCCACGGTGGTCGTGCTGGGCTAACCACTCGCGCTTCTCGATGATGGTTTCGCAGGCGAGGACGTTCTCGCGATAGCGGAGCAATCCCTGTAGCCGTTGGGTGATCGCTTCCAATCTGCGCTGGTGCAATTGAGTGTGGTGACGGAACACCTCCATCACGTCGCTGTCTTTTTCCAAGGCCTGTGGTGGTTTCGGTCCCAGTTCCTCTTTGGCGCGCAGGAGACCGCGGGCACTGAGGGCTATATCGGTAACCTGGCGAAAGAGGTCGACGTGAGTGTGGTGGCGTGCGAAGTGGGGATCCGTCCAGGCTGGGGAGTTTTCGATATCGGCGGCGACCACCGCAGCGGAATACGCCAACTTGCCTTCGGTTGAATCATGCATGGAGCGAAGTGCTTTCATGTCTTCATCGGACAGGCGAGGTGACCGGCGGCGCTCGAGTGTGGCCGCAGCCTCGGACTCCTGTGCCAGGCGCGCCGCCTTTTCGGCCTTGCGTATCGCCCAGATGGTCATACGACTGCGATCCGGTTCGGCCGCCGCTACTTCTGGCATACGTTGCCAGGCATCCACCGCGCAGGCGGCATACCGTGTGGCGGAGGGAGTACGGAGGTTGATCTGCGTGACGTGCAGTTCGATCCACCCGGGCATCGCGATCTGCTTGAACAAGGCGTCAGGACGCAGCGGCCGCACGTCTCCGTAACCGTTGGCAGTCATCGTTTTGCCCTCCTGCGTCGAGTGGTGGACACGGTCCGGTGTCCGTTGTCTCGCTCGACCCGGAGTCCATTGTCTCGGTTGCCACCGACAGAAGTTGCGGAGGGTGCTTTCCGCACCCTCCGCAACTTCTCGGGAGCGTCAGAAGTTGATGACTCCGCGCAGGTTACGGCCGGCATGCATGTCCGCGAAACCGTCGTTGATGGTGTCCAGTGTGTAGCGGTTGGTGATCAATCCGTCGAGGTTGAGCTTTCCGCTCGTGTACAGATCGATCATCCAGGGAATGTCGGCGGTGGGGTTGGATGCGCCGAAGAGGGACCCTTGAATTCGCTTCTGGTAGAGGGTGAGTTCCAACAGGCTTACCGGTATCCCGATGTCGGTCATCTTGCCGAGTCCGGTGACGACGCACGTCCCGGCCTTGCGGATCGACGAGAATGCCTGTGCCACATGCTCGCCGGTAGTGACGCCGACAGTCACGATGGCGGAGTCCGCGCCTTGGCCGTTGGTGAAGGAGCGGGCGATCTCGGTTGCTTCTTCCATCGTCGACACCGCGTGTGTCGCGCCGAATTTCAGGGCGCTCGCACGCTTGAACTCGACAGGATCGACGGCGATGATGTGGGCGGCGCCGGCATGAGCGGCTCCCTGTACGGCATTGATCCCGATACCGCCGACACCCATGACGATCACAGTCTGGCCGGGGTAGACCTCGGCGGAGTTGACCGCTGCACCCCAGCCGGTACCGACGCCGCAGCCGAGGAGGCACAGTGTTTCCAAGGGGAGGTGCTTGTCGACCTTGACGGCAGAAAGAGTGCTGACAGTGGTGTATTCGCTGAAAGTGGACAGGCCGCACGTCTGTGAAACAGGCTCACCGTCCAAGGACATGCGGAAGCTCTCGACCTCGCCGGGACGGCCACCCGTCATGATGGCTGCGCCGTTGTCGCACAGGTTCTGGATTCCGCTTGCACACCAGCGGCAGCGGCCGCATGCAGCGAGGAACGAGAAGATGACATGGTCACCTTCGGCCCAGCCCTGGGTGTGCGGGCCGACCTCGACGACGATGCCCGCACCCTCGTGCCCACCGCAGATGGGGTAGCGGCCGACGCCGTGATCACCAGTGGCGATGTGGTCGTCCGAATGGCACAGACCGGAGGCGACCATTTTGACGGTGAGTTCGTTGCTACGGGGTGAATCGAGTTCGAGGTCGACGACTTCGTACTTGCCGGGCGCTTGACGGATTACGGCTCCACGAGTGCGCAAGAGGGCTCCTGAGATAAGTGGTATTCAATTCGGGTACGAGTGTTATGTACCCATGAATGGCCACTTACTTGGCGCGTTGTCTCGTTGATCGGAAACGTGATGGAAGGAAAGAGAGTTCGGGTTCAGGCGCGGGATTCGACGAAGTGATCGAGGCAGCGCTCCGCGACAGCGGTAATGGTCAGCGCCGGGTTGACCAGAGCCGACGAGCCCGGCAGGAGAGATCCGTCGACGACGAACAGATTCTTGTAGCCGTGGACCTGACCCTCGTAGCTGGCGGCCTGGCCCATCACCATGCCGCCGAGACCGTGCCAGGTGCAACCGGATCCGAAGTCTGCGAGCCGCGTGTAGATCGGGACACCGGTTGCCGGGGAGCCGAATCGGGTCTCGGTGCGCTCGTGGAATCGGCCCGCGAAGTTGCGACCGCGCGCGTCGACGTCGCTGTCGGCCTCACCGTGCGGGTAGTTCAACTCGGCCCGGCCCACTGCGGGGTTGTAATCGATCGAGCCGCGTTCATCGGAGATGACCTGGATCAGGTTTGCCATCATCGATCCGCCGGCAATGTCCGGGAACGGTGACGCCTCCCAGGACATCGAGATCGGACCGTACGGGTTGTCGTCGTCGTACATCAAGGCGACACCGGGACCGCCCTGCTTGGCGCCGCAGTCTCGGCGCAGCAAGCCGCGTGCGATCAGGAAATCGCCGTTGTTGCCGAAGCCCTTGCCGACCTGATCGTTCAGCCGTGGCAGCGACCCCTTGGCTTTCGCAGTCGCGAGCAAGGCGGAGGTATGGAAGGAGCCCGCCGCCATGAATACGTAGTCGACGACGAGGGTTTTTGTTTCGAGTACCGCACCGGATTCGTCGATCCGCTTGACCGAAACCTCGAATCCGTCCTGCCCGGAGATCTCGCGAATCTCCATGACCTCGTGCAACGGCAGGATCGTCACGTTGCCGGTGGCCTCGGCAGACGGAAGATAGTTGTGATCGACGCTGTTCTTGGCGCCGGAGTTGGTGCCGTAGGGGCCCTCACCGACGGAATAGGAAGCGGGCTTGCGGCCGGCAAGCTCCTCGCGCACAACATCCCAGTCGACGCAGAAGTCATGCAGGACAGGCTCTCCGCCGAAATCCTTGATGTAGTCGAGCCACGCTCGGGCGCCCTTGTAGGAAGGATCCGCGAGGAGATCGGCCGGTAGCGGCGAGGTGCCGAGCATCTTCTTGGCGCGCGGGTAGTAGGTCCGGTCGAGTTCGTCGTAATCGATCTGACTGGGGAATACCTGGGTGAAATCCTTGCGCCGGGGCTGCGGGGTGAATGCCCCGAAGGCCAGGGAGCCGCCGCCGACTCCGACCCCGTAGACGGCGTCGATGCCGTTGCCCGCGATCCGGTCGATGAGGCCGGGATACCGGGGGATGGTCTGCAGCCGGGTCAACTGGTTGATGGGCGGATGGTTGCTGAACCACGCGGATCGACCGTCGGGCTCGTTGACTGTGCAGAAGGTGTTGCCATCAGCTTGGATCGGCCACCGTCGACCCCGTTCGAGGACCGTGGTCTGCACGCCTGCCTGGCCGAGGCGCAAAGCCGCGACGGCGCCGCCGAATCCACTGCCGACCACCACCGCGGTCTTGCCGGTCAGTTGAGTGGGGGAAGCCCCGGCCCTCGCGGACAGGGGTCCGAGAGAAGACAGCGGTCCCAGAGTAGAACCGGCAGCGACTGCACCGAGGCCGATCGCGGCGCTGCGTAGAACGGATCGGCGGTTCGGGCGCTGCGCTGCGGTGCGGGTCATCTGAGGAAACATACGCGAAAATCAGATTTTAGGCATCGGGACTTAGGCGCTCGGGCTCAGCCGGCCCACGGGCGAGGAGTGCCAATTGCAGCTCTGTCAGGAGTCGAGTATCCGATTCGTCGAGCGAGATGCCCATGATTTGCTCGGCGCGACGGACGCGGTATCTCAATGTATTGGTGTGAACATTCAGCAGTGCCGCAGCCTTTTTCACGTCACCGAACGCAGCGAGATAGGTCGCGAGTGTGAACTGCATGTCGGAAGAGTTCTTGTCGTCGTAGGAAAGGAGTCGATCAACCCTCGGATCGCGAAGACGGTCGTGACTGCCCACCAAATCGAGGATCTCGCCGAGCAGGACCGCCGTGCGGGACGCCGCCAGTGTTGTTACCCGAGAAGGTTTGTCCCCGGGAACGTCGAGTACACGGTCGACTTCTCTGCGGGCCTCGGGGACTCCGTACAAGCGTGGAATCATCACAGCGACCGCAGCACGTGCGACAACCTGCGAACGAGTTTCCAAGTGCCGGACGGTATCAACGGCCCATTCGCCGATCAGTGCGTCTTCCTCCGCGTGGGGGAAGAGCACATACACCCGGTCGACTATGTGCGTGGTGACGGCATCGCGTCGAAAAGCGCTGGCGTGCAGTCGCAGTGAATTGGTCAGCCGCTGTAGATCGGCCGGCGTCTGATCGCCGGTCGAAAAACCTACTAGCGCTGCGGGGCCTTCAATGGACAATGACAGGGAGTCGGCTAGGGACGTGACATCGATTCCGCCGCCCATTGCGCCGAACAAGCGCTGCACTTGTGTGCTCTCGCGACTGGATGCGTCGAGCGTTCTGATCAGGATGCGTGACGCTACTGCCGCCGCGCCGCGCAGTACCTCATCGGAATCGTCGGCGAGTGGCTTGTCTGTGCTCTGTACCCAGATCGTTCCGAGATGCTGTTGTTGCGCATCCGAAGTGGTGTCAGCTCTTTGATCCGGACGCCGAATGCTCACTGCCAATCGTTGAGCGGCACCGATTTTCGGTTCGGCCGGTACATCTACGACGAGGTCCGAGCGTCGTAGATGCTCGAAGGTTCCTTGCTCGTCGAGCCATTGGGTATACGCGCTCGGCCATTCTCGACCGAGGATCGATCGTTGTCGCAGATCGTCCTCACCCTCATGGCCCGCGGAATACGCCAGGATATGGAGGGCGTTGTCGTCGATTGTCACCAAACCGCCGGTCAGTTCTGCGACGGTTTCTGAGAGGGCGAACAGGTCGGAATCGCCGGTAGCCGCGGAACTCTCGGCGGAACGCGAGCGATATGTGCTCTGCGTGAGCAATTTCTGTATCAGTGAATAGATATGTCCGGAGCTGGCTTTCGGGTGAACGGCAGCGAGGGCGATCCGTGATTTCTTTGCCGCATTCCGGAGCGCAACTTCTGGGCGCGCATTCTTGACCAACATCAGCTTGGGGCGACGTTGGTGCCCCTCGAATGCCTGTAGCCAGGTGATCAATACATCAACGGAAATCCCGACCGGCAGATAGACATCGGCAATTGCCCCGATGGTTTCCGGATCTTCGATATCGCCAGTCTCGAGGAGTGTCATCGAGCGTATCTCGACCCCGAGACCATCCGGGCTGTCGAGTAACTCGATCACGGAACTGTCGAGAGAGCTGACGAGCGTACCGAGGGTCGCGGCACCAGCACCGACTCCTTTGTCGGCTGGTTCGTGCTCTGTCATCGTGACGGCTGCTGGATGCACTGGAAGCTCCTTGCGCGAGTGTTGCTTCAGATTAGCGCCCGCGCCGGGAATGTCGGCGATGGTCGAGTGCAACAGCGATCAATCAGGGATTGTGATACCCAATTGCTGCGCTTTGGTGGCAACATCTTCGGGGAAGACATTCTTGAAGAGATAGAGGTCCTGGCCGATCACCCAGCCCGGAGCGAGAGCCGTTGCGTACCGCTCGAAGTACCCGAGTTGCTTGCCGAAAAGGACCAATTCCTCTGGACTCGCAACACCCCACTGCTTGCCCAGGTTGACGAGCGCCATGATGAGTTCGCTCAGCTTGAGTTCACCCAGATCACGTCCCAGAATCGGAGCCAGCGCGGTGACAACCTGTAAGCCGAGTTGGTCGTCGTCCACCTCGTAGTCCGTGGCATATCCCAAGGCGCGAATACCTCGTGCGACGCGGGCGAAATCACCGTCGATCAACGTTGCGCGGAACATATCCGAGAGGATTGTCCTCCACGTGTCAGGGAGAACGCCGACTATGCCGAAATCGAGCATCGCAATGCGGCCGTCGTCGAGCACCCACAGGTTCCCGGCGTGGACGTCGCCGTGAAAAGGACCGTGGACAATGACGGATTCGAGCCACACTTTCACGCCGCGTCGAATGAGCATCCGGGCCTCGTCGACACCGTCCGGGCCGGCGACAAATCGATCGAGAGGCACTCCGCGCATACGCTCCATGCAGATGACTCGGGGACCGCAGTAATCCCAGTACACCTCTGGCGTCGTAACGCCCTTGTTGTCGCCGAATGCTCCGATGTTGTTTCGGAAGGTTGTTTGGCGATCAGCTTCGACGGCACTGTTGAGCTCAGTCATCGTTGCCGCATGCAAATCGCGAATAATGGCAGTAGCGTTGGCAATTCGAAGAAACTCGACAAATTTTTCCAGAATATTCGCACCAAAGTATGCGGCCCGAAGGTCGATCAACATGCGCGCGTAAATGTCTGGTCGTTGAATCTTGATGACGGCTTCGCGTCCGTCGTGCAGGACACACGCATGTACCTGAGCGACAGATGCTGCCGCGAGTGGTTGGTCGTCGAATTCCGCAAAGAGTGCGGAAATCGAGTGCCCGAGATCTGATTCGACGATGTCACGGGCCTGGTCAGCGGGGAAGGGCGGAACGTCGTCAAGGCAACGCAAGCACGCATTGGCCAGCGGGGCGGGAAAGACTCCCGACGACGACGCAACGAGTTGCCCGATTTTGACGAACGTCGGACCCAAGGTGATGAAGCCGTCCACCAGTCCGTCAGCAGCGGCGTCGACAATGGCGCGTCCACGTCTGCGGAACGGCCAGACGATCAAAGCCAAGATGATGGACGTCGACAGGACCACTGCAATAATTGCCGATCGCCACAATTGGGGGAGGCCGAAGCGCTCCAAGTCCGGCATACGCACGTCGAGGGCACCGGCAGGGACGCCTGACGAGTAAGGTCCGACAGGACGTTGCGTTGGATCCGGCACGGCTCTCCCTCATTCTTCGCGGGTAGTCAGTATGCCAAGTTACAGTTAAATCTCGGAAGTGTGAGACCGGCGACTCACATACTGCACCTTCCGGTCGTCTATCAAGTATGGACCAGTTCAGCGATCTGCCCGTTCGTGTCGATTCCCTCGATTGGCCGGCACTGATCGACGAAATCGAGGCGATCGGCTGCGCGCAGAGCGGTCCGTTGCTCACTGAGTCGGAGTGTGCGGAGATTGCGTCGTGGTACGAGGAGATCGATCGTTTTCGCAGCACGATCGACATGGTTCGATACCGCTTCGGGCAAGGGGAGTATCGATACTTCGGTGAGCCGGTACCCGAACCGATCGCGGCGCTACGAGGTGCGTTCTACCGAAAGCTCCTGCCGTTGGCACGGGAATGGGCATTCAAGCTCGGTGGCGTGGCGCTGTGGCCGGACGCTTTCGAAGAATGGATCGTGCAGTGCCACAGAGCCGGCCAAATCCGGCCGACGCCGATTCTTCTGACGTACGGGCCCGGAGATTGGAATGCCCTGCATCGAGATCTCTACGGACAGTTGGTGTTCCCACTGCAAGTGGTGATCGGACTGGATCGGCCGCGAATCGATCACACCGGCGGAGAGTTCATGGTTGTCGAGCAGCGTCCGCGTGCACAGTCGAAAGGTACTGTCACAGTTCTCGAGCAGGGCCACGCACTGATCTTCACGACCCGTGATCGGCCCGTTCTCGGATCTCGTGGGTGGTCGAAAGTGCCTGTGCGGCATGGGGTAAGCGTCGTGAGGTCGGGTTTCCGTCGAACGTTGGGGTTGGTGCTTCATGATGCCGAATAGGACGTACGTACTCCGGGGGCCGGATAACAAGCCGTATGACAGCGAGACTCCGGGTTTGCTGGGAGGGCACCGGAAAACCAAGATCTACGGTCGACTTGACTGCCGTGGAGCAGCGCAGGCCATTGCTCGAGGCGGCTACGTGGCGAGTCGTGTCTTCTTCGCAGATGAGCCGACCGCGATTGCGGCCGGCTATCGTCCCTGCGCAGTGTGTATGCCCGAAGCGTATGTGGTGTGGAAGACGTCCTCTAGGCTCCGAACCGATCCCGGTACTCGACAGGGATGAGCGGCTTTTCGCCGCGAACCTTCAATTGCTGCACAGCCCAGGTATTGCCGTCGGGATCGGCAAAACCGAAGAAGGTGCCGCCGTCACGTTCGTCAAAGACAGTGACCTCGCTGGCGTCGACACCGCGCTCGATGAGTTCCGCTCTCGCCTTCGCCGCGTCGGCAACCACGAGTTGGAGTCCCTTCAAGGATCCCGGCGCCATCTCGGTCTGCGACGGGAGGTTGCCGATGACTATCGAACAACCCGAACCGGGCGGGGTGAGTTGAGCGACCGTCATGTGCTCGTTCACCGTGTGATGATCGAGGTTGAAGCCGATCTGATCCCGGTAGAACGCGATGGAGCGTTCGAGATCGCTGACGGGGACGATGACAACTTCGAGGGTCCAGTCCATGAGAGTGCCTTTCGCAGTGAGTATTCGGGCAAACAGACGGTCAGAGCTGTGTGACGATCTTGTCCAAGCGCTCGTAGCCTTCGCGGACGCCGAGTTCCATGTTGCTCGCAATCATGCCGTCGCGCGCTTCGAGACTCGGGTACACGGAATGACCGGAGAGGCGAGTACGGCCGTTGTCGAGGTCTTCGAACGTCATGGATTCGATGCTGACGACATCGGGGAAGCCTTCGTATTCGAAAGTTTGGATGACAAATTCATTGTCGCGAACCACGTGAAACACTCCGTTGAACCTGTACTCCTCACCCTCGGGATTGCGGTGGATGTACTTGTATCGGCCACCACTGGCGAAGGTGTACTCCTCGACTTCCATCTCGTATCCGTTGGGTCCGAGCCACTGCTTGACCAGGTCAGGATCCGAATGGGCCCGGAACACCGCACTGACCGGTGCGTCGAACTCGCGGGTGATGTCGATAAACGGCACTCCCTCAGGAGCCGTGATGATGACAGGGTTGGTGGTGGTACCCATGGCTAACTCTCCTTCTGTGTGGTGTTCAGGACGTGATCGAGCTTGCGAAACTGTTGTTCGTGGACCAGTCGATAGCGATCTATCCAAGCCGTCAGAGCTTCGAGAGCGGCAGCGTTGAGATGTACCGGACGCCGTTGGGCATCACGACTGCGAGTCACCAGCCCGGCGGCTTCGAGTACCTGAATATGCTTGGAGACAGCTTGTTTGGTGATCTGAAACGGCTCGGCCAATTCGTTGACCGTCAGGGGGCCCGTGCTCAGGCGAGCGATGATCCGCCGCCGTATCGGGTCTGCGAGTGCCATGAACGCTTTGTCGAGGCGTTCGTCGGCCGCCGGATCCAAGATCACTTGTCAACCATCTCCTTTATCAACCAATCTATTGATTACGATACGAGTCGAGGTGGAGGACGTCAAGAGTTTGGGTAGCGTGGAAATCATGAATGCGCTGATTCCCCGTCCTCGGATGGAGGTGGCACCAGGAGCTGTCCACGTTCCCGATTGGCTCAGCTCTGATCTGCAGCGCACGCTGGTGAGCGAATGTCGGCGGTGGGCGACTGTGCCCGTACCCATGCGTTCCGCCGTCATTCCCGGTGGGCACAAGATGTCGGTGCAAACCGTCTGCCTCGGCTGGCACTGGCAACCGTACAAATACACACGCACAGCCGACGACGTGAACGGCGCTCCGGTTGCGCCCCTGCCTGATTGGCTGATCGAGATGGGGCGAGACGCTGTAACCGAGGCGTATGGAGATTTGGGAAAGGTGTACACGCCGGATACTGCGCTGATCAACTTTTACGACGAGAACGCCCGCATGGGAATGCATCAGGACAAAGACGAGCGCACTGACGAACCCGTCGTCTCCCTGAGCATCGGGCAGAGTTGCTTGTTTCGATTCGGGAACACTTCGAACCGAAACAAGCCGTACGTAGATCTGGAATTGCAGTCCGGTGATCTTTTTGTGTTCGGCGGTCCGTCACGGTTTGCGTATCACGGTGTGCCGAAAGTCATTGCAGGGAGCGTAGATCCGGATATCGGATTGCCAGCCGGGCGGCTGAATATCACTTTACGATGTACGGGTATGTCGTGACGAAAGTCTTACGCTTCACCCGCAGGTTCAATGCGTCTGTTGTGGACAACTTTCGGGACAATAGACACGAGAAGTAAGGAGGTCGCGATAGCAGAAACAGCGGACTTCCTGATGATGCGACCGAGCGCAATCGGTGCGGCGCCTGTCCAAATGGGGAATCACTGTGACAACGGTTGCGGCTGCGATGTAAATGCCGACCGCGAGGGCTTCCCGCTGTAGGGCGCGATCGATGCATCGGTTCCAGGGGGCGCCGGCATCGGGTCGTTGGTGGTGGTGTTCGTAAATCTTAGGTGAAAGGCGTTTGCTGCAAACGCATTCGGAAGATTCGCTGAATCGTCGCCCGGAATTTGGCCTTGACTCGAATAGATGTTCGAGTATAATTGGGGGCAAGGATGGGGGGATCCGATGAGCGTCAATACCGTAGTTGCCGATGTTGTGACTGGTTCTGCTGTGAATGTGCGCGGCATGCTGTGGCGGTTGCGGCCGTGCGACGTGCGGGATGTTGCGGTCACCGCATCAGCGGAAATCCTTCGGCTGGAAGCCATTCGGGTTGCCGCGGTCGACGAGTTGGCGCTTCATCCGGACGAGCCGGTGCTGTGTTACCGCGGTGTCGGCCGCTGGCTGGCCGCCAATACGATGCTGCAGAATGCGGCCGGAATCAAGATCGCCGCCCTCGGGGTGGCCTTGCGAGCATTCCCGGATATCGCGGCGCAGTTCGATGCCGGGGATCTCACCGTCGACCATGCCGCGCTGATCACCGGGTTCTGCGAGTCTCCACCGAAAGGGATGCCGGACCGCGCGCTGCCGCACTGCATGAAAACGCTGCTCGCGGCAGCCTCCGGGGTGGAGGCGACCACCACGAAACTCCGCTACGCCATCGCGGTGTTGGAGCGGATCTTCGAATCCGAAGACATCCCGGCTGGGGAGGACGACGATCGCAACGAACTACGTATCGCGCCGACGTTGAACGGTCGGGTGGTGATCAAAGGTGAGTTCGATGCGTTGACCGGCGAAATGCTCTTGTCGGCGTTGTCGGGGTTGTCGATGCCGACCCCTGCCGCGGATGGGACTCCGGATGCTCGGTCGGCTGCGAAGCGGACGGCGGATGCGTTGACGGAGTTGATTCGTCGGTATCTCGATAATGCTGCGACGGGGGTGGATGGTGGTCAGCGTCCGCATGTGAATGTGCATGTGTCGGCGAAAGATCTTGCGGAGCATCGGGACTGCGCTAGTACTTCAACTTCTCGCTCGGCTTCTCCCGATGACGAGACTGACGTCGAAGACGTGCCGGTGTGGAGCTTCGACGATCTCGACGATCTTGATGTCGGGCACATGCCGTGGATGGGCCCGCTGAGTATCACCCGTACCCGGATGTTGGCGTGCGATTGCATGCTCTCGACGGTGCTCCTCGACGAACACGGCGCCCCGCTCGATGTCAGTCCGCTGAAGCGGTTGGTGTCGGCGGCGCAGCGGACGGCGTTGATCGCCCGCGACAAGGGGTATGCGTTCCCGTCGTGTGATGCGGTGCCGGCGTGGTGCGACGCGCACCATATCGAGCCGTGGTCGAAGGGCGGGTTGACGGTGATGGGCAACCTCACCTTGCTGTGCCGGTCCCATCACACCTTGATTCACCGTAAGGCCGGTTTTGCGGGGCAGTGGGAAATCAAGATGGGGTCCGATCGGAAGCCGTGGTTTATTCCGCCGGCGGGGATCGATCCGGAGCAGCGGCCGCGGCGATCAACCCTGCCGCCCGGTCCGGTGCTGCGCACGTGAGAATTGTTGCACCACAACTGCAGACGTGTCAGGCTTCGCATCAGATTCTCGCCGATGCGAAGCCCACACGCGTGTGCTCACCCGCCGGGTTGAAGGTCACTGTGCGTTGCACCGGCATGTCGTCAGGCGTTAGACGTGCTCTTGCAGCCACTGCTCCAGCGTGGTCGGAGCGATCCAAGCATTGGCGCCCGGTGTGGGGGTGAGTTCCGAGTCGTCGAGTCTTGCACCGAAGTATCCGGCGTCGGGATCGGTTGTCACGGTGCGTTTGTCGCCGGTAGCGGCAAACAGTCTCCGGACAAGTTCGTCGATACCCAAAGGCTCGGGGCCGGCGATTTCGGTCGTGCCGTTCACTGCCGCGCCCGTCACGATCTCGGCGAGGTGGGCTACGACGTCCTGCGAAGCGATCGGCTGCAAGCGTGCCGCGGTCGCATGGACAGTGCCGTCTACGGTCCCGGCATCGGCGATGCCGGCGATGAACTCGAAGAACTGGGTCGAGCGGACGATCGAGTAGGGAATCGGCCCCGCCTTGACCAGGTCTTCCTGGGCGACCTTGGCTCGCATGTATCCGGAGTCGGGCAGTCGGTCGGCGCCCACGATCGACAGGATGACGTGGTGCCTCACTCCGGCATCTTTCTCGGCGATGAGGATATGGCTCGTGGACTCGCGGAAGAACGACCGTACGGCGTCGTCCTCCCACGACGGGGAATTGGTGAGGTCCACGACCACATCGGCGCCCTCGACTGCTTCGGCAATTCCTTTGCCGGTAGTGGTGTCGATTCCGGATCGACGTCCGAGGGCCGCGACATCATGTCCAGCTTCACCCAGCGTCGATGCGATTTGGCTGCCGATGAGTCCGGTTCCGAATATGACAATCTTCATTGCTTGCTCCTTGGTCAGCGACTTGCTCCTTAGTCAGCGGAAAAGCTCGGCGGCCAATGCTTCGTAGGTCGCCAGAGGATCGCCATCGGCCGGAAGTGACTGGATTGCAACATGATCGGCTCCGGCAGCGATATGTTCGCGCAGCCTGTCCGCGATCGAGCGAGCCGTTCCGTATGCCACCAGAGCGTCGATGACACGGTCGTTTCCGTCATTCGCGATTTCGTCGGGCGCGAAGCCGAGACGTTCGAGATTGTTCGTGTAGTTGCGGAGATGGAGGTAGGGGTTGGCGACAGCCGGACGGCCGATTGCCCGTGCCTTCTCTGAATCGGTCTCGAGAACAATTTTGTGTTCCGGTGCAAGGATTTTCGACGGTCCGAGAATTTCGCGAGCTTCGGCGGTGTGCTCGGGCGTTGTCAGATACGGGTGCGCGCCGGCAGCGCGGTCAGCAGACAACTTCAGCACTTTGGGGCCGAGCGCGGCAAGAACTCGGCGAGACTCCGGAACCTGGGCCGCATCGAGTTCGTCGAGGTAGGACACCAATGTGGCGTAGGGCTTCGAGTAATCGCCGGTGGCTTCGGGATGCCCGATGCCGATTCCGAGGAGGAACCGCCCCGGATGCTTGGCTTCGAGTCGGTGGTACGACTCGGCAACTTCAGCAGCCGGTGATGACCAGACGTTGACGATCCCCGTCGCCACGGTGATGTGTTCGGTCGCGTCGAGCAGCTTTTCTGCCAGTCGAAGATCTGCGTGCGGTGAACCGCCGATCCAGATGGTGCCGTAGCCGAGTTTCTCGATAGCCACTCCCAGGTCGGGTTTCAGCCCGGCAGCTCCTCGCCAGATTCCGTACGTGCCCAGGTCAGGTGTCTGCTTCGCGTCAGTCATGATGGGTGCAACCTGTCTGTGATCTGGATCTATTCCGCTCCGGGTTTGCGGTAGTCGGTACGGCGATTGACTGCTTCATCGATTTCTTCCGGTGTGAGCAAGGTGATGGATTCGGATCGGGCGGCGCCTTCGGCGGCTGTTCGGATGCTCAATGCGGCTGCGGCAATGTTGTCGGGAAGAGTGCCTATGACGAACATGTCGTGGCTGCCGAGCGCAAAATGGCAGGATTCGACTGTGCCGCCGATACTTTCGACCATTCGTGTGACCGCGTCACGCCGCGCACTACCGCCCTCCTTCTGGAGGCCGGCGGCACCGGTCGTCGAGTAGGTCACTTGCCAGAGGTATTTCGGCATTTTCGCTCCTTGGTCGGCTGGGGTATTGAACGGCTGGGGTATTCACCTCCGAGGGGCATACCCACAATGGGGTGGGGGACAATCAACGCATGGTTGGTACTCCCGTGATCGTGACGATCGTGTCTGTCTGTGTTGGTTTTGTGATTTTCATGCTCGCTGCGAGTGGCGCCCGTGGAAAGTGGGATCGTCGACTCGTGATCGCACTTTTTGTCGCGGCAGTGGTGTGTCTGACCGTCGTGCCGGTCTCCGTTGCACTCAGTGCTGGGGTATCCGGCGTCTAGTCTGAAGCGGTGGCGTATATCCGGGTAGGTATCTCGGGATGGATGTACCCGGCTTGGCGCGGGGACTTCTATCCGAAAGGTCTCGCGCACCGCCGGGAGTTAGCATATGCCGCAGAACAATTGAGCTCCATTGAGATCAACGGCACCTTCTATGCGCTCCAGAAGCCCGAAAGCTACGTGAAGTGGCGTAGTGAAACTCCGGACGGTTTTGTATTTGCCCTCAAGGGTGCCCGGTACATCACGCATATGAAGCGGCTTCTTGACGCTGAAACGGGGCTGGCTAATTTCTTCGCGGCCGGCACCTTGGCATTGGGTCCGAAACTCGGCCCGATTTTGTGGCAACTGCCCCCTACCCTGCAGTTCGAACCCGCACGGTTGTCGAACTTTTTTGACCTCCTTCCACGGACTACGACGGAGGCGGCGGAATTGGCTGCCGGCCACGACGAGAAGCTTGCCGAAGACCGCGTGTTTGCGCAGACCGAGATCGAACTCCCGATCCGCTATGCGGTGGAGGCTCGACATGAGAGCTTCGCGGTGCCCGAAGCGGTGGATCTCATGCGCGAGCACGATATCGGATTTGTCGTCGCGGATACAGCCGGAAGATATCCACAGATCACTACGCCGACCAGCGATTTTGTCTATGTGCGGATGCACGGCGACAAGGAACTGTATGCAAGTGGTTACACCGACGATGCCCTCGATGAGTGGGCCGAACGATTCCGGGGCTGGATGGACGAGGGGCTCGACGTGTTCGTCTACTTCGACAATGACATGAAAGGTTTTGCACCGCACAACGCGATGGCGCTGTTGGATCGCTTCACGTGACTGGTTTGGTGGAAAGTTGTCGGTACCGCCTGACAGACTTCGCGCGAGCGCGAATGAAGGAGAACCGAAAGTGAACCCCGAGCAGAGTCTGCCGACACCGAGTTGGCCGACAGAGTGGCCGAAGGTTGCCCGCAATATCGCCGACGCGACAGCTGATGCGTTGGCAGCAGTGCGCGCAGCCAACAGTGGTGCGCTCACCGAGGCTGTCGACGAATTGAAGAATCTTTCATTCGAGCAGGTCAGCTCCGTTCATGCGGCCATCGTGCGCGAACTGCTCGAAGACACGCATCCAGATGGACTCTCGAGCGAAGACGTGCAGGATGCCTTGACTGCGTGCGCGAAAGCCACCATCACGTGGCTTCCCGATCTGGACGTACAGGCTTTGGCTGCGGTCTATACCGGAGCGCTCGGCATCTCCGATCTGGAAGACGATTCTTTCCGGATCGGCCACGGCGCCTATCTACGTTCAGCGGTACTGGTGATGGGCAGTTTGTCTGCGGGCACCAAGAAACCGCAGGCAACGTACATCGCCACGGCGATCGGCGAGATCGCCCGGGCGCAGACGATCGAGATGCCCTGAGCGCACACCTGTATCGGTGTTGAATTCAGACCTAGTCTGGGAGTATGTCGAAAATTGCCAGTGCAGATCGGGTTTCGCTTTCTGAACTTCTCGCGTTCATTCGGCCGCGGCATCGTGCCACGTTGGTGACGATCAAGAAGTCGGGTGAACTTCAGATATCGCCGGTCACGTGTGGCGTCGACGGCGAAGGCCGCATCGTCATCTCCACCTACCCGGAGCGGGCCAAAGCGGTGAATGTGCGTCGTACGCCCGCTGTTTCGCTGTGTATCCACTCTGATGAATGGAATGGACCGTATGTGCAGGTGAACGGAACGGCCGAGATGATCGACCTACCGGAATCGGTGGAACCCTTGGTCGACTACTACCGTTCCATCGCCGGCGACCACCCCGACTGGGACGAGTACCGCGAGGCGATGCGCAAGCAGGGCAAGAGCCTGATCCGCGTCACCGTCGATTCATGGGGTCCGATTGCGACAGGTGGATTTCCGCCCGGGCGTTGACGCGATGTCAATCCCAGAGCCCGACGTCAGTCCCAGAGTCTCGGTCAGTCCCAGATTCCGGCGTCGATGTTGATCGAGATCCGCTTCAGCAGTGCCGTGAGTTGCGCTTGCTCGTCGACGTCGAGTCCGGACAGCAGTTGCCGATCACGTGCGACTCGACGGGGAAATTCTGCTTCCACCAAAGCGCGTCCGGCGTCGGTGAGTTGAAGGAGAACCACGCGTCCGTCGCGTTCGAAGCGTTTCCGCTCTACCAGTCCCAACTTGGCCAGTCGGTCGGCATGTTTGGTGGTGGCGGCTCCGCTGAACATAGTCACTGAGGTGACTTCGCTGGTTCGCAATGGTCGATCACTACGGGCCAATGCACTCATGACGTCGAATTCGGCGCGCGAGACGCCGGTGGGCGCAAGTGCTCTGTCCAGTTGATGGAGCGACTGCGAACTGATGCGATTGATCCGGCCCATGACCTCGATGGGAGAGGAGTCGTATTCGGGGTAAACGCGCTTCCATTCGCGACGGACTTTGTCGATGAAGTCGTCTTCGGAACTGCTCGCCTGCGCCATGAGGTACATCTTAGCGACTCAATTCATAGTATTTCACAAGTAATTTACTAGTGAAATAAATGTATGCTGGGTCAATGACATCTACCGAAACAGCCACCAGTCGCTTCGAACATTCGAGTGACGCGTTGGCTCACTCGGTGTCCGGATCGACCTGGCGGGCAGCATTTCGGATCGGGCCTGCTGATGCGACCATCGCGCCGGCTATCCGGGTAGGGCTAGCCGCAGCCGTCGTCTTGATTGTGGGTGGACTGCTCGGCTATCAGGAGTTGGCGGGTTTTGCTGCGTTAGGGGCCGTGTGTGCGGCCTTCGGCCGGTATGAGCCGTATCCGAGATTGGCCGGCAAGCTCGCGATGGTAGGAATTGCGCTCGTTGCGTCCGTTGCTGTGGGCGGCGTACTGGGACTGGTCGGCGTTTCGGTGTGGATACAAATTGGTGTTCTATCGCTGCTGGCAGGTGCCGCGTACTGCTTCATGTCAGGCTTCGAGATAACAGGCCCGGGGCCGGTGATCCTGGTCTTTGCTGCGGCGGGCGCTGCCGGATTTACCTCTACCGCTTCAGGTTTGATGCAATTGATCCTTGCAGCTTCCCTCGGCATCCTGGTGGGCTGGATGGCGGCGATGTTCCCCGCGCTCGTATTGCCGATGGGTCCGGCGCGGCTGGCTGTTGCCCGAGCGGTAGCGGCAGTTGGGCGATTAGAGCAGACCGGTGAGCCTGGAGTTGTGGCTGCGCAAGCGTCCATTGCTCGTGCGCGCTCGATCACCGCGTCGAGCGGTCGGATCAAATCGGCCGTCGATCACGGCCGTGAATTGGTGGCGGTGCTCGACGAAGCAGACGCGGCGGTCGCGGCGTGGCATGAGCACGGCGATCCGACGCTGATTCACGATATTGCTCTGCACGAGAAGGAGCTTCGCAAGCTCAAGCGGTCCAGCATGATCGAGCACGCACTGGAACCAGCCTCGGAAATTCCAGCGCCCGATGGCTACTTTGTCGCGGGGCTGGCGCGAATGTATTCGCGTGAGGTTCGGACCAACGCAGGTCGTATCGTTCTGGCGTCTCTGTTTGCGGGGTGGCTGGCCGCCGGCGCCGGCCTCGAACATCCGACATGGGCGTCGATGGGTGCGGTTGCCGCGATGCAGGGGCTCAACTACAAGCAGACTGTCCAGCGCGGAATTCAGCGTCTTCTCGGAAATGTCGCGGGAGCAGTCATTGCCGCCGTTCTGATCGCGATGACTCTGGGTTACTGGCAAGCAGTTGTCGCGGTGGTGATCTTCCAGGTAGCGGCGGAACTGTCGGTGATCAAGAACTATGCCCTGACATCCATGGCTGTGACGCCCATGGCCTTGGTACTCATCGGGCTCAATGCGCCCATTACAACGGACTCGGCAGTGGCGCGTGTGGTCGACACACTGATCGGCGTGGTGGTCGGCGTCGTTGTTGGTGCGCTGACAATCAGCCGCGCGGATCGGCACCACGTTTTACGATGAGCTTTGATGACGCGTAAGTAGCGCGTCGAATGAATCGGAGTTGTCTTCACGTGAAGTTCCAGTCGAGGTCGCTAGTTCGTTTATCCGTCACGGCGTTGTGCGCTGCCACGATTGGTTCCGTCGTCGCCGCGCCCGTTGCCTTCGCGCAAGCTCCCAGCGCTTCACAGGGCACCGGAACTGTGGTCTCGAGTGAACCGCTGCCCAAGGACCTCTGGATTCCCGGAACCGCCGACGCGAAGCGATTCACGTACTGGACCATAGGCTCGAATGGCCAGCCCGCGCTCAGCAGCGGCGCCTACTACGTTCCCGCCGGCCCCGCTCCGGAAGGCGGCTGGCCCGTCGTCGCGTGGGCACATGGAACCACCGGTCTCGACGACTCGTGTGCGCCTTCGCTTGTCGGCCCCGGCCTACCCGACCGTGACTACCCCTACCTCGGTCGTTGGCTTGATGAAGGCTACGCAATTGTCGCGACAGACTATGTGGGGTTGGGAACTCCTGGCCTCATGCCGTACCTGGACGGAAAAGTGGAGGCGCACAGCGTCGTTGATTCCGTGAAGGCCGCTCGCGCCATCGATTCGTCGATCTCGAATCGTTGGGCGGTAGTCGGGCAGTCGCAAGGCGGCGGAGCAGCCATCACGACAGCGCGTTACGCCACCGAATACGGCGGTGATTCGCTCGATTACCGGGGCGGCGTCGGAACGGGTGTGCCTGCCAACATCGAACTGGCTTTCCAGCCGGCCGGACCAGGATTTCCTCCCATTGCACTCGGCGGTGGCCTGACGTCGTATGCGCTCTACATCTTGGCCGGTTTCCGGGAGGCGCATCCCGAAATCGACCTGAACTCGTACCTCACTCCGCTGGGACGGGAAAACGTGGACCTGGCCGAAAAGCTCTGTGCCGGAGACCTGGAAGACGCGTCGAAGAAGTTGGTGCTCGGAGATCTCTTGTCGAGGCCGCTGAATCAGATCCCGAATTTCTACGGGTTGCTCAACGACTACATGGGTGTCCCGACGAGCGGTTACGACCGTCCGATCTTCATTGGCCAAGGGCTACTTGACGTGGATGTACCGGCACCGTCAGCGATTTCGTTGGTCGCGGCGCTGGTCGCCAATCGTGAGCCGGTGACATTCAAGACCTACAACACCGATCACAGCGGTGCGTTTGTCGAGTCGCAGGCTGACACGATCCCGTTTGTGGCGAATCTGTTCCGCTAGTGAAGCGATGGATTGTGGGTCTCGTCGTCCTGGGCCTCGTTTTCTACGTGGGCACCATCGTCTGGATTTCTGTCGCGTCGGCTGGGCATACCTCCGACGTGGCGGACGCGCCGGAAGCTCCGGTGGTGATCGTTCTGGGCGCACAAATCAAGGACGGGAAGCCGATGGCCTTCCTGAGAGGTCGCCTCGACGCTGCTGTTCAGCTGGTCGAGGACGGGAAGGCGCGTGCGGTACTGGTGTCGGGCGACGCGAATGGCGCTTCGGGTGACGAGATCGCTGCAATGACGAACTACCTGGTGGAGCAGGGTATCGATGAGCGTCGGATTGTCGGGGATCCCTACGGACTCGACACTTACGACACCTGTTTCCGAGCAATACATACGTATGGCATTACTGATGCGCTGATTGTCACCCAGGGATACCACGTGCCTCGGGCCGTGGCGTTGTGCCGTGATGCCGGGATCGATGCGCACGGTGTGAACAGTGATTGCGGCTGCTCGACGCCGACTCTGGTCAAGAATGCTGCTCGGGAATGGATTTTGGCCAAACCCAAAGCGGCACTGGATATGTTGTGGGGCCGCGATGCCAAGGTCACCACTCCTCGGGAAGATTCTGTGCAGATGGCATTGAACGTGCAGTGACACAGCATGGTCCGGAGGTGGGCATACGTATGGCCGGTGCGCGAGATGCTCACCGGCCATACGTATTCGGTAGAACTTCAGATCAAGGACGCAGCGGCGAAGGCCCCCAATGCGATCAGTGAAGCGCCGGTAACACTCTGGACCCGACGGTCAACGACGCACATGATCGAGAGGAAGCCGGGCATCGAGCCACCACGTCGGGTGTGCACGATTGCGGCGAGGCTGGGCATGCACCGGCCGAGCGAGACGACGGTGAAGAGGGCGGCACCGAGGGCCGGTGAACCCGAGGCGATGACGCCGAGCGCCAGCAGGTAGTACGCGCTGGATCGGATGAAGATCAGAAATCCCGGCCCGATGATTGCGCCGAAAATCAGTGAAACCTTCCACGGTGCCATGGTTCGACGCAGATGGCGCGGAAGCTGTTGGCGCCGCATCGGAGTCGGCAAATTGAGGACGCCCAACTCGTGCAGTCCGTATGCCAGCGCCAGGGCGGCCCACGCTGCCAAAGCCCAGCCGATCGGAATGTAGCCGGAGACAGCTGCGCCCAGACCGCCGATCAGTGCTCCGGTCACGGCTCCTGTTGTGACGGAACCCAGTGCGTGCCAACCGAGACGGCGGATGGGAGTCGAAGAGCCCTTGCGGTCAGGCTGTTTCGGTGCAGCCACCACGCCGGCAACCGACATGCCGCAGGTCGACCAATTGGCTGCCAGTGACGTCACCAATCCTGCCCCGACGACTGCTATCGTCAAAGCGGTGATGTTCGAAGGGCCTGACAGGATTGCGATGCCGGCGCCGGCTGCGGCACCCGCGGCAATCAGTGTCACCCGGGTGGCGGTACCAACCGAGCCTTGAAGGGTCGGGCGGATGTCGGGGACATCCGTCTCGAGTGGGCCGTGTGAGAGAACGGTAGTCATCAGAACCTCCAAAAGGTATGTAGTTCATGAAAAGTGATCACAGGACTGTGATGATTCCGGTCATGTAGGGATGCACGGAGCACGTGTACTCGTAGACACCCGGGTCGGTGAACGTGTGCCGGTAGGTGCCGTCGCCGGTGATGCCGCTGTCGAACAGTCCCGGTGATTCCACATGATGGAGGAGCCCGCCGTCGTCGAAGCGCCACTCGACCGTGCCGCCACGCGAGGTCGTGACATCCATCGGGCTGAACTGAACATTACTGATCTCGACCACGACGTCGGGGGCGGGATCTTCTGTGCCACAAGCAGGAATACATGCTGCCGCGGCAATAGTGCCGAGAACGGCGATCCACCTCCTCATTACTGAACGATCACGGTGCCGACCATCATCGGATGGGGCGTGCAGTGGTAGGTGAAGGTCCCGGCGTCGTCGAACGTGTACGAGAAGGTTCCCTCGGTGAGCAACTCGCTCTTCAGCTTTCCTTCCAATGCGCCGTTACCGACCACGTCGTGGGGAAGCCCACCGTCGTCAAATTTCCACTCGACCGTTTGGCCCTTCTGGATGGTGACCGACGCCGGCGTGTAGGCCATGTTCTTCACCTCGATCACAACGGCGGGTTCGGCGGACGCAGTGCTTTCGCTGCTGCAGGCGGTGAGGCTCACTGCGGCGCAGACGGCGAGGAAAGTGGGAACGAGTTTTTTCATGAGAGGTCCTCTCGAAATCGGTTCTTGTCAGCGGACGTAACGCAGGTTTGCGGTCATGCCCGCTTCGAAGTGATAGGCATTGTGGCAGTGGAACATCCACTCGCCTGGATTGTCGGCATCGAACTCGATGGCCAGTTCGGTGCCAGGTAGGACGTTGACGGTGTCGCGGCGAAGTCCGCCGTAGTCCGGAACAGCGAAGGTATGGCCGTGAGTGTGCATCGGATGCCACATTGTGGACGAGTTCTTCATCGTGATGCGAACGCGCTCGCCCTGCTTCATGATCAATTTTCCCGCATCCGCCCCGGCCATGCCCCAGACGTATCGATCACCGGCTTGGATCAACTCGATTCGGTAGTCGCGGTCCGGCGATTTCGTTTCGAGCCGCACGGCTTGCGCGGGGCGAAGCGAACTTTCGAGCACCAGCTTGCCGCCCAGTTCCGGAATCGATCCACCTACATCAGGATTCGTCAGGGCCGATGCGTCGTTGCTACGCAGGACCGTCGACGCATAGCCGTCGCGGCCCTCGACCTTGGCCACGATCGGCCACGATCCGGACTTCACTGTTACGAGTACGTCGTAGCGTTGGGCCATGCCGACGATGATCGTGTCGGCTGTGGCCGGTTCCACGTCGTAACCGTCGGCCGCGACAATCGTCATCTCATGTCCCGCCACCGCGAATCGGTACGGAGTCTCAGCTGCTGCGTTGATGATTCGCAGCCTGAGGACAGAGCCGGGGGCAGCGGTGACGACGGCAGGATCATTGGGCGGTCGCCCGTTGATCAGATGCAGCGGATAAGCAATGTGCTGTGTCATCCCGCCGAGAACCTCGGACGAGCCGTGGCCGGCATTCACCAATTGCTGCGCCAGTGTCATCTCGCCTGCGGAATGCTCCGCAGGAGCCGATGCTGCACCGCCGTGTCCACCGTGGCCACCGGCGATTGCCGGATTGAGCGCCATCAGAACAGAATCCGGGCTAGTGCCCAGCCCGTCGAGCCAATCATCGAGCACCAGAACAGCGTCAGCATCTGCCCCGCTGGTGTCATTCGGATCCTCGACGATCATGGCACCGAAAAGACCTCGGTCGGACTGTAGTCCGCTGTGTGAGTGATACCAGTGTGTTCCCGGATCCGGGGCGACGAAGTCGTAGTCGAAAGTCGTGCCGACACCGATCGGAGCCTGCGTGGTGGGTGCGGCCCCGTCCATATCGTTGCGGATGCGAATTCCGTGCCAGTGCAGCGTGGTTTCAGTCTCGAGAGCATTGTGGACGGCGACCTTGACACGGTCACCGGCGGTCAAACGAAGCTCCGGCGCCACAGCAGCGCCGCCGTACGTCCACGTGTCCACCAGGCGTCCGCCGAGATCAACCGTCGAGAATCCGGCGGTCAGAGCAAACGCGGCGGTGCTTCCGTTCCAGGCCCGCGCCGACTCTGCGGCAGCAACCTCGGGATCGGTCGGCAGAATGTAGTCGAGATCGGTTGGCTGCGCCGGAGATGCTGCAGTGGAACTGCATCCGGCGATCGATCCGACAGCTCCGACTCCGAGAGTCGCGGCGCCGAGTGCACCCAGGCTCAGGAATCGGCGCCGACCCAGCTGTACCGACATAGAACTGCGTGCACCGGATCCGGGACCACTCATCGGATTACTTCCGGCGTGATCAATCCGCTGACATCACCGACATTTCCCGAGACCTCAGCGGAGCTGACCTGTTCACCGGTAGTTGCGTTGTAGCCCACGATCTTCTGCGGTGCGGACCCGTCGACTTCCGGTCCGGTACCAAGTACGTAGAAGGTGGCACCGTCGACCGAGAAGACCATGCTCTTGATATCGGTGAGACCGAGATCCGTGAGCGAGAGACTCTTCACCGGAGTGAAAGTGGCGGCGTCGGAGAGATCGATCTTGACCAACGAGCCACCGCGGGCAGAGTCCGGGTGAACAGCGCTGTCGGTGTAGGCAATTGCGAGACGGGTGGCGTCGGCATTGATGACATTCTCGGAGAACCGGCCAGAATCCTGACCCGCGTTTCCGATCGGTTTGACAGACTCCTTCGGTAGCCCGTCGGAGAAGTCGAAGACGTACACATCGCCGTTCTCGCTGACCAACAACGCTTTCTGTGCATCGGGGGCCCAGGTGACCTTGCGGGTGGAGACAAAATCATCGGGCAGAACCTTGGAGCGAGCCGTCTCCGTCGGAACACCGTCGTCGCTGATCGAGACGTGGAGCAGCTCACGACTGTCCTCGCACACGCTGTACAGTTCGTGCCCGACCATCCAGGTAAAGGGTCCGCAACCGACGATTTGCAGGGCTCCGCTGGCTTCCTTCTTCTCAAGATCCACGACGCGGATGCCGTACAGACCGTCATCCCAGGTGACGAAGAACTTGCCGTCGGACGTGACCGCGTTGGACCCGGGACGTGAATGCACGCGGGCGACGTCCGGGAGCGCGACCTCGGCCGGTTCCAACAAGTTGCCGGAGTAGGTACTGATCGTGAAATCGGCTGCGCCACGGGAACCTCGAGGCCTCCACACTTCAGCGGCGAGCACCGCTGGGTCTTCGGGCGCTGCCCCGACAAATCCGTGAATGACCGGATCCCAGATTCCCGGTCCGACGGTGATACGGCTTTCGGCTACACCGGTTTTCGGGTCGATGACATTGACGCTGAGTTCGAGTTTTCCGAAGCCGCCTTCGACTCCGAGCAGTCGATCAGCTGCGATCGGGATGATGGAACCGACGTGCAGTGGCTCCGGGATGGTATCGCCGATTTCCTGATCGTCGTGTCCGAGGGAAATGCCCTCGCCCGGTGCGGTGAACGGCACGGTGGGGTAGGTGACATCGCCGGCGCTGGAAGATTCGTCGTTGTCGGACGAACTACATCCGGCGAGGGCGAGGACGACGGTGAGTGGGAGCACGGCGACGGCGGGTCGAGCGAACTTTCGGTATCGCGAAGTGGTCATGATCCGGCACCGACCTTCGGGCGTTCTGCGGGACGCGCCTGGCAGTCCTCGCCGATGATCGGCGCCATCGTGCACGTGTACGCCTGGGACTCGTCGGAGACGCACCAGATGATTTCCTGGTCGTAGCTGCCGGCCACCGGGTTGTACATCACTGCCTGCATGTCCGGCTCACCGCAGAATGCGTTGGAACACGAAGGCGCACCACAGCAGTCGTAGTACGCGATCAGATACGTCTTACCGGTATCCGGATTGGTACAGCACCCGACCCAGAATTCGGCACCGGGCTTGCTGCCGGGAGCGCAGGTGGTGACGCCGCCGCCGTTGCAGGCAGCACAGGATGTGCCATCCATGTTGCACCAGCGCCAGTATTCACATTCGGCCGGATCTTTGCCGTCATAGACGGGTACCAGCGGTTCGGGGCCGGGAGCCGGAGCGGGAGGCGCGGCTTCCTGCGCGAAAGCGGTGCGAGTGACCGGCAAGGTGCTGATCAGTGCAACTCCGGAAACCCCCATGGTCCATTTGCCGACTCGACTGATCATCGATCGCCGCGAGACTCGTTCGGAGAGTTTGCGGCCCGCACGGCTGGTCAGTGAACCACCTTGGCCCGCCATCCATTCTGCTTGCGCTTGTACGGTTGCCTCGTCCACCGGATATCGGTTCTCGGTCATGTTGTGTTGTGGGAATGCATTGTCGTCCAACGATTTTCTCCTGATTCGTGAAGAGGAACGAGCAGACTTCGGAGTCAGGCCGCGCTGCCCGACTTCGCCCGCGCGTGAAGGTGTTGGAGTGAGGGCGTGCCGGATTCGAGGGCGTTGAGCAAGCTCTCCACCTGAGCCATGTGGTTACACAGGCCCTTGCCGCGAATCTTGCCGTGCTCGTCGAGGATTACGCCGTACGGAGTTGTGCCCACCTGGTAGGCGATACCGACGTCGCGAGCATCGATGTAGCTGAGCTCGTCGCCGATTCCGCTGCCGGCCAGAAACTCTCGATGTTCTTCGGGTGTTCCGTCGGAAATGATGACGACGTCGAGGTCGGATTCGGCTCGGGCCATTGCCCGGAGTCCGGGAAGCAGGCTCTTGCAGGTCGAACAACTCGGCGCCGTGAACAGCAGGAGCTGTGGCTTGTCGCGATGGCCGCCGACTCCGACGGTTCGACCTTCTTGGTCGATCAGACCAGCAAACGACGGACCCGCCTGTTCGACCTTGGGTCCGGTATCCATCATCCGGGCACCGAGGGGTCCGAGTCGTACTTGCACTCGGCCGATTTCACGTGCGAGGGCAAGCATCATCATGAACAGAACGGCCACGGCGATCACGAGGATCACGGTTGCTACGAGCAGAAAAGTAGTCATCGCAATAGTCCTGCCTTTGCGCAGTCAGTGAAGAGAGGGTGTAGGTCAAGTGCCGTAGCGAGAGGTAGCGTTCGCTGCCCGCAAGCGGATGGAGGCGCCGGAGAGGTAGTCGTCGACCGGGCGTCTTCCCAGATGAACGACAGATCGGATCTGAGCGGCTGCGACGCCCGCCAATACCAGGAGGAGGGCGAGGGCCGAACCGGCAACCTGAAGAGGCAGTGTCGCTGAACTTCCGATCACAACAATTGCCAGCGATGCGACGGCAAGGACTCCGGCTCGCACCGCGTGGAACCATCCAATGCGCGGAATCTCGCCGAGTCCGAAAGCGAAGCAACCACAGTCGAGGTCTCGGCGACCACGGAGCAGGTTGACAGTGAGTCCGAGAAAGAACGACGTGAACATGATTGCGGCAGCTCCGGCCGCCCACTGCCGGGCAATCCCCGTCACCAGAAGGATCCCTGTTGCGGTCTCGGCAATCGGGAGTGCTCGTGCCACCGGAGCTTCGAGCACGCTGGGCAGGATCTTGTAGCCACGTATCGAACGCACAACACTTTCGTTGTCTGTCAGCTTGGGGATGCCGGCAAGTAGCAGGACAAATCCGATGATCGCTGAGGCGGCGGCGACGGTGAAGTCCATGATTCCTCCGTTCTTCTCGGCAGTAGTAGTGACGTGTGGGACACATCTTGTACGTGTTCTGCGGCGAACATGCTTCGGCGGAGATACGTCCGGGGGAGGTTCAAGTGGGATTGCATTTCTGGGGTGAGAATTAGCAAATCTGCAGGTAGTGGCGCCTATTCGGCTCGGGCATCATGTTTTCGTCGAGTGGCGGCGACTCCAGCCGACGCAATCGGGCGGTGCGAATTCCCACTTGGAGCGGCACTGCGCGCCACGGTGGAAACCGTCCGGAAACATAGGCGGACTAATTTGACCGACATCGGAGATATGCCCGCAAGAAGGTTGGCACTGAATGGACGGTGAGACATGGCCGTGACCGCGGCGTTACGGGCGGCAATCGTGCGCGCTCAAAGTGCCGACCAGGATTATGATCCGGTGTACTCGCCGTTGCGAGGTCTGGGGCGGCGACGATTGACGCCGATTGACCTTCTCGGCCAGTCCTTGTCGACGATCGCACCCGCTACCGGGATGGTCTTCATTGCGTTCTGGATGATCACGTACAGCCCCGGGTATGCCGGATTGGTTGCCATTGCCGCGACGACCTCCGCGGTATTTCTTGTTGCGCTCTGTATTACGCACTTCACGCGCAGGTTGGCGGCTGCCGGTTCGCTCTACAGTTTTGTCTTTCAGGGATCAGGTACCAAAGCTGCGCTGGCGGCTGGAACTGCTTTGGTGCTGGGGTATCTCGGTATTTCGGTGTCCGTGTTTTCACAAGCAGTCCCCAGTCTGCTGGACACGATTTCGATAGTCGGTCCACAGTTCGAAGGACCAGTTCCGACCGGGATCGTCACGATTCTGATTGCCGTCACCGTTGCCTGGATCGCGGTACGGGGAGTTCGCTTTGCGACCCGTGCGATTCTGGTTGTCGAGGCCTGTTCACTGATCTTGATCATCGCAGTGATGCTGGCAACTCGGACCGACACGGCAACTACTGTGGCGCTTCCGAATCCGTCGTTGAGCGTTGTTCCGTTCTTGGCCATGCTGACCGTGCTGAGCATGGCCGGATTCGAGAGCGCAGCATTCTTCGGACCCGAAGCGAAGAGGCCGTTGATTACCGTCACTCGTACGGTGCTGATTTCGCCGATCATCTGCGGGGTCCTGTTCGTGTTTGCCGCCTGGGCAGCGATGACCGGGCATGGAGCGACTATCGTCGGCGCCTACTTCGAGGGGACGGCATCCGGCGCCGGCCCGGGAGTTGTGCTGGCGGTGAAGATCGGTATGACGTGTTCTTGGTTGGCGTGCACTCTCGGTTGCGCGCAAGCAGGTTCGAGGTTGCTGTACTCGATGGGAGTCGAGCGGGTACTGCCGTCGTCGCTCGCGCGGATGCACCGCCGATTCCGAACCCCCTACGTTGCCGTCCTCACGTTTGTCTCTGTGAGCACTGCTGGCGTGCTTGTGTTTTCCGACGCGGTCCGCGATGATTCGGGATCTTTCGACGGAGTGGTGGAAACTGCACTGGTCTGCGCCTATACGTTGGTGGCCTTTGCGTCCTGGAGGTTTCTGCGCAGAATCGGTGAGCACACGTGGTCGACGCGTCTGTGCACCCTGTCGGTGAGTGCTGCGGGCGCCGGGTTGTTGGTCTACATAGTTGTGGACGGGGCAGCTCACGGGGTGTGGGTGTTGGTGATTGCCGCTGCCGCAGTGGCCGCATCCGGAACGATGTGGAGTGCGATTCTTCGGCGCGTTCGCCCGGAAAGCCTTCGCGCGGTTGGTGCTTTCGACAGCATCGAGACTGTGGATTTGCTGCCGGGAACAGGCACACTTCTTGTCGACGGCGATGGTCGGCCACACCTGGTTCCGGATCGGTCTGCCTTCGGCAACGGCCTGCCGGAGCAGAGAGAGTGACCATCGGTCGTGCCCCCTCCGATACTCGAGCCGGTACTCGAGTCGGCAATCGGACCACTGATGACGCCCACTTCAGTGGTCAGCAACCCCGAGCAGTTCAGAAGGCCCTCGGGATGCTCGAAGCGGTTGCGCATCTGGGGCCGGGAACAACGGCAAAGGAGATCGCGACCTTCACCGGCGTGCCGTCGGCGACCGCGTATCGCATGTTGAATCTGTTGGTGGCAGAAGGATTTCTTGTCCGGGTACCGGATCTATCCGGCTTTGCTTTGGGTCGGCGTACGGCTGAGCTTTCGCATGCCGCCTCGGCGAGTGGTCCGTCACCGTCGTTGCATGATCAGGTTGAAGAGATGCGCACTCACACGCGCTACGGGTTGCATGTCGCCTCGTTCAACGCCGGCCGCTTGAGATTTGTCGACAAGGATCCGGATCACGAGATCATCGGGATAACCACGCTGTCGAAGAACGTTCACTCGAATGCGTTGGGCAAACTACTGCTCGCGTACGACGATCGGATTCTCGACGATCTGGAACTGCGCCGCCTCACCGAGTTCACGATTCACGATCGAGATGAACTTGACGAGCAATTGCGCTCGGTTCGATTGCAAGGGTTTGCATTCGAGATTCAGGAATGTCGCCTCGGAAGGTCGGCGTTGGCGGTGCCCATCCGAGATCATGCAGACCTGGTGGCGGGTGGATTGTGCGTCCAGGGATCGTTCGAGCGCGTTACGCCGGACGACCGGGAATTGGTGGGGTTCCTGTTCGACTGCGCACGTCGCCTCACTGGGCTACTTTGAGTGTCAGCGCAGTCGGGTGGGGATGCCCGCAGTCAGAAGAACGACCGACTCGGAGGCGTCGGCGATCCGGGCATTGAGGAGGCCGAGTAGATCGCGGAACATTCTGCCGGACTTGGTTTCCGGAACCACACCACCGCCCACTTCGTTGGTGACGGCAACAATCGGAACCGAGCAAGTTGCCCAAATTTTCAGAAGTTGGTCGATATCGGTGTGGACCGCGCTGGTGTCGCCGCTTGCCCACACGTCATGTCGGTTCATGCGCGCAGTCAACCAGGTGCCCAGGCAATCGAGGAGAATAGGTTCGGTTGCACCGGAAAGTATTTCGCACACATCACTGGTTTCGACTGTCGTCCAGCTAGCCGGCCGCCGCGCGCGATGCGACGCCACCCTGTCGGTCCAGTCGGGATCGTCGTCGTAGGGATCTCCGGTGGCGATGTAGGTGACGTGTTTGTAGGAGGCAAGCAGACTTTCTGCGTAGGTGGACTTGCCCGCGCGGGCGCCACCGGTGATCAGGGTGCGATGCGGTGCCGGCATCCGTAGCTGCAGTACGGCTCCGTCGGGCACTGTCCTTGCGCCGGAATAGCTCAGAGCCTCAGTGAGTTCCGGCAGCGGCGGGTTGTGGTGTCCCAGGTGAACGGCCACGATATCGGTTCGGTCGGTGACGGCGCCGTTATCGCGTAGTGCTGTAACGGTGCGAGCGAAACTGGGCAGGTCGTGGTGCCCGGTGTCGTGGTCGGTTTTGTGGCCGAAGGTTTCTTCGAGGAAGAGGGCGTCGAAGTCCGCTTCTGCAATTGCGGCAATGGTCGACTCGGGAAGTGGACCGGTGTCGGTTGCCCAGAAGATTCGGGTTCCGTCAGTGTCGGTGATGTCGTACAACAACGTCGGCGCCTCGTGTGTCGCAGCCAAAGCGCGAACAACATACTTCTCCAGCGTTATCGACTGCCCGGCAACGAGTGGAATGAAGGTGACCGGGTCGTGGGGGCCCACCCAGTCGCGGCAGAGATCCAGTGCGTCGGCCGGTCCGAGAACCTGGAGTGGTTCGGTTCGAGAGGCCCAAGACCGGAACAGAAGGGCCATCGGGCCCAGGTGATCGGGATGTGAATGGGTCAGCAGAATGTGTGAGACACCGGCGAGGGTTCTGCCGTATCGCGAAGCGGCACGGGGAACTTCGGGTCCGCAGTCCAAAGGATTCGGTTGTCCAACAGTGCTGCGGTATGGCCTCGGACCGAACCATTTTCCAAAGCCCCGGAGCAGGATTCACACGTACAGAACGGGTTCGGCCAGCCATCCGCAGCTCCGGTGCCGAGCATCACCAGTTCCATCAGCGGGCGTTCTTCTGGAGGATCGGTACAACTACGGGCCCGCTCGGTCGATCCAAAACTTCCACGCGGGCGCCGTACACGTCGCCTAAAAGGTCGGCGCGCAGAACCTCGGACGGTGTTCCGTCGGCCACGACTCGGCCTTGATTGAGCAACACGATGCGCTGCCCGTACTGACCGGCGAGAGTGAGATCGTGCATTGCGGCAATCACTGTGATGTTGTCGGACAACCGCATTGCCTCCACCAGGTCGAGGACCTGCTGCTGGTGGCCGATGTCGAGGGCGCTGGTCGGCTCGTCGAGAAGCAGCACCTTGGGCTCCTGGGCGAGTGCGCGGGCCAGAACCACGCGTTGGAGTTCTCCGCCGGACAGTTCGGTTGCGCGGCGATCGGCAAATGCAGTGAGGTCCAGGCGCTCGATGACGTTGTTGATCACAGCGCGATCGGTGGCCGTCTCGGTGCCGAAGCGTCGTAGATACGGCGTACGGCCCAGCGCGACAAGTTCAGTGACCGTTGCGCCTTCCGGTACCACCGGCCGCTGCGGCATCAAGGCGACTACCTGCGACATGGCTTTACGAGAAGAATCGCGAGGGCTGCGACCGGACACGGTGAGCTCACCCGTGGAAACGATCAACCCCGCCAGGGCATGCATCAATGTTGTCTTGCCGGCGCCGTTGGGGCCGACCACGGCTACCCAATCGCCGGGGGAGACATCAAGATCGATGCCGTCGACTACGTCCTTGCCGCCGAGCGCCACTCGTAGGCCTAGGCAATGAACTGCGGGCGTCGTCATGTCGATACCCGGCTGCGGCGTAGGACCAGCAGGAAGAACGGTGCACCGATCATGGCCGTCACGACACCGATCGGGAGTTCAGCGGGCGACATCAAAGTGCGCGCGGCTACGTCGGTGAGGACGAGGAACGCAGCGCCCAGCATCAGGGACAGCGGCAGGAGGAGGCGGTGCGAGGGTCCGGCGACAAGTCGAACTGCATGGGGAACAACAATTCCCACAAAGCCGATCAGGCCGCTGGCGCTGACGACCGCGGCTGTTCCGAGGGTGGCGGCAAGCACCAGAATGAGTCGCGACCGAGCCGGATCCACGCCCAAACTGGCGGCTTCCACGTCGCCGACAGCCATGACGTCGAGCACCCGTCGGTGTACAAGAATGACGGCGGATGCCAGAACGACGTAGGGGATGACAACCAGAACTTCCGACCAGCCGTCCGTCGACAATCCGCCGAGCAGCCACGTATAGACCTCGCGCAGTGAATCGTCGAAGCGTTGCTGCACAAAGGTTTGCACTGCATTGGTGAATGCTGCAACCGCAACACCCGCGAGAATGATGACTACGGCGTTTTGGGCACCGCCGATGCTGCGTCCGAGCGCGTAGGTTGCGAACACTGCAAGCACGCCACCGGCGAAGGCGGCCATGGGAATTCCGAACATGCCCAGCGCGCCGCCGGAGACGATGGCCAGCGTTGCACCCAGACCGGCGCCGCTGGAAACACCGAGTAGATAGGGATCTGCCAACGGGTTTCGGAACACACCTTGGTAGGCGGCTCCGGCCACTGCCAGCATCGCTCCGACCAACGCGCCCAGGACAACTCGGGGAAGTCGGATCTGCCACAGAATGGCCTGCTGTTGAACGGTGAGACCGGAATCGATGTGGACGCCCGGAATGCCGTCGAGCAGTTCGAGAATGACTCGATCAGGAGTCAGACCGGCCGGACCCACCAGAACACCGATCAGCAGTGACGCACACAGAATGAGTGCGGCACCGACAAGAGCGGCGATCCGGTGGTTCGCGAGACCAGCTTTTGTCATCAGGGAACTCAGGCCGTCGGAACCTGCGCCACGATGGCGGCAACAGCCTGGACCTGGTCGGCAACGCGGGGGCCCCAACGGCTGGAAAGGTCCTCGTCGAGCACATGAATCTGATTTCCGGTCACAGCTTTCATGCCGTTCCAACCCGGCCGTGCTGCAACAGCTTCCGCGGTGACCCCGCAGCACTGAGAATCGGCCAGAAAGATCAGGTCAGGATTGGCCTGGACGACGAACTCCGCCGAAAGCTGCGGGTAATCGCCCTGATTGGCCGCGTCGGCGATGCTCTTCATTCCGAACAGACCGTAGATCTTCCCGATAAAGCTGGTACTGGTCACGGTGTAGAGCGAGGAGTCGAGTTCGTGGAAGTAGGTCAGAGGCTGTGGTCGTGTCGGAACGCCGGCAACCGCCGCATCGATCTTGGTGCGCATGTCGCCGACGACATCCGTACCCGCATCCTTGTGGCCCGTCGCCGCCGCGACCAGCTCGATCTGCGAATAGACGTCGTCGATGCTTGTTGCTGCGGGGAGCAAGAGCGTCGGAACCTTGGCCTTCTTCAATCCGGAGACAAGATCGTTCATGTCGTCGGAGGCGATGACCAGATCAGGCGCGTAGCCGAGGATGGCCTCGACGTTGGGCGCGAAGCCCGACAGATCTGTTACGGGAACTCCGGCGGGGTAGTCGGACTGATTGTCGACGGCCTTGACCTGATCGCCGGCGCCGACGGCCCACAGTGTTTCGGTGGCGCTGGGGCTCAGCGACACGATCGACTGCGGACGCGTCTCGATGGTGATGTCGGTGGAACCGGATGCAACCGTCACCGGGAACGATCCGTCGGAGGCTGCCGTCGTCGTGGGGGCGTCGGACGTCGAACTGCTGCAGGCGCTCGCCAACAGTGCTGTGCTCACCGCCAGTGCCGCAAAGATAGATCGGAACGTTCGTGTCGGCCGACTGCTCACAGCCACCCCTCCAGTTGTGTGGAAGAAGGTCGCCATGCGGCGCGGCCGGGAGGCTGGGCTGCACGAGCGTCCTTCGTCCGAGGACCATCGTGTCGCCACGAAGCTGGGTGACCTGACTCGTTCGCCTCGTCAATATCCGGGCGACTTCACAGTTGCGTCGACAGTGCCGGGATTGCACCGGACTTCACAAGCAGCGTGGCACCCCGGAAATCCGGGGCATCTGCACTTTACAGGGGTGCCTGCTCTTGACCGGAAGGGCAAAGGCCTTGACCTGGTGAGCAAAGGTGGGGTAAATATCTATTCCACTAATGAACTAGTGAAAGGGTTCGGATGATCGACTTCCGTATCGACCGCCGATCCGGCATTCCCACCTACGTGCAATTGGTTGTGCAGGTGAAGCAGGCACTCCGTCTCGGCGACCTACAGGTCGGTGACCGACTGCCTACCGCAAAAGACGTAGTGGGTGCGCTCGCGATCAATCCCAACACCGTGCTCAAGGCGTACAAGGAGCTCGAGCGCGACGGGTTGGTCACGCCGAGGCCAGGCTTGGGCACGTTTGTCACCAAGTCCTTGGCCAAGCCCGGGATGGCAGAAAGCGCCGCACTACGTACCGAGTTGTCTCGCTGGGTCTCGGACGCCGTGGCTGCCGGCCTCGAGCGAACAGACATCGAGGCGCTCGTAGCTGTGGAACTCGAACGCGCGTTCACCGAAACAAAGTCATCCGAAACAAAGTCATCCGGAGAGAAGGGGAGGCACCATGACCGAGCAAGAATCTGCGCTCACCATGGCAGACGTGGACAAGCGCTTCGGGCGCAAGAAGGTGCTCGACGCCTGCACCTTCGAGGTGGCGACGGGAAGTATCACGGCACTGGTGGGAGTGAACGGCGCCGGCAAGTCCACCCTGATGAATTTGGCTGTGGGCTTGATGATGCCGGATCACGGCTCGATTTCCGTGCTCGGCGCGGAGCCGAGTCGCGGCGGCATCAGTCCAGGCTTGGCGTATCTGGCGCAGCACAAGCCGCTGTACCCCAAATTCACTGTTGCTGAACTGCTTCGGTTCGGTGCGCACACCAACGATCATTGGGACGCGAAGTATGCGCTCGGTTTGGTAGAGCGGGCCGACGTTCCTCTCGAGGCGAAGGCCAAGAATCTATCGCCGGGCCAACGAACCAGAGTGGCATTGGCTTTGGCGCTCGGACGCCGGCCGAAGCTGCTGCTCCTCGACGAGCCGTTGGCAGATCTGGACCCGGTCGCGCGGCGGTCCGTCGCATCGTCCTTGCTCGAGGATGTTGCCGAGTACGGCACCACCGTATTGCTGTCCTCGCACATCATTTCGGAACTCGCCGACGTCTCGGATCGTCTGCTTCTCCTCGGCGACGGAAATGCTCGACTCTCGGGACCGTTGGATGAATTGGTTTCTGCCCATTATGTATTGGTGGGTGACGGTGATCCGTCGGACGTAGTGGGCGCCGGCAGGGTTGTGCATACCGACAAGGGGCTCCGACGAAATACGCACCTTGTCGAGGGGTGTCGGCCGAGCGCAATGCCAGGTTGGACTGTCGACGACGCAACTCTGGACGACCTAGTGCTCGGGCATCTGAGCGGAGAAGCGAAGGTGTCAGCATGATCTGGGTAACCTGGCGTCACCATCGGACGTCGATCATTGTCTCGCTGGGCATTATGGTTTCGTTGGGAATTCTTGCAGTGCTGTCTGTTACGGCATTGAACGACGACGCCATCATTGACATTGCGACGGCCGTGATTGCAACGATGCTTCCCATGCTCCTGGGAGCACTGGTCGGGGTGACGGTCTTCTCTCGGGATATTGAACAGGGCACCCATGTTTTGGGACTGACCCAATCGGTCAGTCGAGTCCGTTGGTTCTGGGCGAGAGTGCTGGTTGTATTTGTGCCGTTGACCGCTGGTGCGACGCTACTCGGCTTTGCGCTGGAATGGACTCGTAGGCCGCGAGAACACGAAAGTTTTGCATTCGTTAGCGGCCGGGGACAGTTTGTCGACTTGTCGAACCTGACCTACCCGTTCTTTCAATCGAGTGGATTGGCCTTGGGTGCTTACACATTCATGGCGCTGATGCTTGGCGCGGCATGTGCATTGCTGGTGCGCAGTTCGATCGGGGCAGTGGCGCTGACGATGGTCGGAGTAATTGGTGTACTGGTGATGTTTCAATTTTTCGCCCGGCCTCACTACGCGCCGTTGACTGTCGACGCATCGCCCATCATCAACGGGGGAGTTACCTACACGGCTACGGAGGATGACTCGATTCCCGGAGTGAATTGGGAGATCAACCAGGGGTATGTCGATATCCGAGGCAATTCTGTCGACCTTCGCTACGACGAGTGCACGTGGGGAGGATCGGGCGAAGGGAATTCGTACGACCAACGCCCCGAGGAGACGGGTGCCGAGTACACACTCCGCATCGATGAACTGGAGGCGCAACAGGACCGAGGGATGGAGGTGTGTCTACAAGAACAAGGTGTCGACCACTACGAAACCCGATACCATTCCGCCGATCAGTTCCGTCGATTCCAGCTGACGGAAGCGGCTCTGGTACTTGTTCTTTCAGGCGTCTTCATGATTCCCGCACTTTGGGGACTACGACGCCTGAAGCCGTAAAGATCAGCTGGTGACCGGTGCGACGCTCAGTTGGTTGATGTTTGCGCCGGTCATCGAGCAGGCTTTGGTGGGATAGGGAACAAAGACGGAATCGTAGCTGTTAGGCGGATAGACCTGCAGCCCCGCAACTTCGGTGACGCCGCACTGATCGGCCGGGTAGTTCTCGACGTTGGTGGCGCGAACCATCGCGGTTCCGGCAGATCCGGGAGCAAGTGAGACAACCGAACCGGAGCCGGATCGGGTCGCGGGCGCGCCCACCGGATTACCGGAGGCGACCGTGACATACGAGACGCCGGGGAAACCGTCGAGGTTGCAGGTTCGTGAACTTGTATTGGTGAAGACCAAGGGGAGTTCGGTGGAGCCTGCCGCGCCGCCCGCCTGGCCGAGGGTCACGGTCAGTTCTCCGACGGTGCAGTTCTGAGGATTCGGGACCATAGTCATGGTGGTCTGGGAGTGCTCAGCATGGGATGTCGGTGCCGGCGCCGCGGAGGTTGGCAGCGCCGAGGTGGTTGTGGGAACTGAGGAACTTGCCGCGGTATCGGAACTGTCGGATCCGCAACCACTGACGAGGGCCAATGTCGCCAGCGGTGCCGCGAACAGGACGATCCGACGTGTTTGTGTTGGACTCATAGGGTTCGCTCCTCCGGACAACCGATACGTGCGTCCGGTATATCCGAATTAAGTCTGGGATGTGCGGGAATGCGGTAACTATGCCGGCACAAGAACTACGCCCGCCGAGCACGAAGGAGATTCGATGTCGCCGATTCCGGATGCACGGCCCGATCCCCAGCCTCGCGACATCAAGCGGTGGCGCCGGTATCTGGCGGATGAGCAGGCCGAGGCAGCTGTCTACCGAGACCTTGCCGGACGACGGACCGGCGAGGAGCGCGAGATCCTGCTTGCCTTGGCCGAAGCGGAAGGCCGGCATGAGGCCCATTGGCGAGCCCTCCTCGGCGATCACGTGGGCAAGCCGATGCGAGGTGATATCCGCACTCGCATCCTCGGCTTCCTGGCGAGGCGATTCGGCTCGGTTTTTGTTCTTGCCCTTGCCCAACGCGCCGAGACACGGTCGCCCTACCCACATGATGCCGACGCCACCGCGTCGATGGGCGCCGACGAAAAGATCCATGAAGAAGTAGTGCGGGCCCTGGCCACACGTGGCCGCAACAGACTCTCGGGAACCTTCCGAGCCGCGGTCTTCGGGGCAAACGACGGACTGGTCAGCAACTTGGCTTTGGTCCTCGGTATCAGTGGCAGCGGTGTCTCCAACCAGATCGTGCTACTCACCGGCATGGCCGGACTCCTGGCCGGTGCATTGTCGATGGGAGCGGGTGAGTACGTTTCGGTGCGCTCGCAACGTGAATTACTCGAAGCCTCCACGCCGGGAGCGGCAGCAAGAGACGCCGTCGGACTCCTCGACGTCGACGCCAACGAACTGGCGCTGGTGTATCGGGCTCGCGGTATGACGGAAGAGGAAGCTGAAGTTCGCGCCGCAGAGGCATTGAAGTACAACAACTTCGGTTCTACGGATGTCGAGGACACCCATGAGGCGGTCGGTACCGGCATCGGCGCAGCGCTAGCCAGTTTCTGCTTCTTCGCTTCCGGCGCAATCATTCCGGTGCTGCCGTACCTGTTCGGTTTGGAAGGCATGACCGCACTCATTGTGGCCTCCGTTCTGGTCGGCATTGCCCTGCTGGGCACCGGTGTGGTGGTCGGATTGCTTTCCGGTGGTCCGCCTTTCAAGCGTGCGCTTCGGCAACTTGCCATCGGTTTCGGCGCGGCCGGCGCAACGTATCTGCTGGGCATGCTGTTCGGGACTTCTCTGTAGCTAGGCGCGCAATGCAGGATCGCGGAACGCCGGATCGATCCGAACCGGCACCTGGCAGACCACGGCATCGGTGTGCTTGCGCAATGCGTCGGCAACCTCGTCGGTGCGTTGGCGCGGAAGGAATCGGTGCCACGGCGTTGCGGGGTCGAGAGTGGCGATCACGGCAAACGTCTCCCGGTGGGGGAAGTGCGCTCGAATGTACCGGGACAGTGAGAGTCCCACCGAGTTCTCGGTGTCCTCGATGATGATCAATCGCGAATTCGGGTACTTCGCATTCCATCTCCGAGCGAACTCGGCCGTCGACTCGTGCTCCATGCAGACGCGGATGGCAATCGGTTGCGACGACATGGCGTACCCAGCATCCATGGCGCGGGACGAGAGCGTCGTCAATCCGGATACCGGAACGAGGACGGCCGGCTTGTATCCGATTGCCGGAGAAGCGCTCTTGTCTGCGCTGACGGTCAGACGTTCCCCGATGTGCTGGTACGCGCCGCGTACACGTTCCATACCCAACACGAGTATCGGTAACGCGAGCGCGATCAGCCAGGCGCCTTCGGTGAACTTCATAGCGGTGGTTACCACCGCTGCGATCGCGGTCAACGCAGCGCCGAAACCGTTGAGGGCCAAGCGCCATTTCCAGCCCCGGGTCCGCAGGGTCAGCCAGTGCCTCACCATGCCGTACTGGGCGAGGGTGAAACCGATGAAAACGCCGATCGCAAACAGGGGGACAAGGGTGTTCATCTTGCCGGCGGATCCGATCAGGAGCAGAGCCGCAGCACCGCCCAAGGCCAACACTCCGTACGTGAAGACGTCCCGCGTCGACTTTCGACTGAAGCGGTGTGGAAGAACATTGTCGTCGGCGAGGATTCGCATCAGGTTGGGTAGTCCGCCGTAGGAAGTGTTCGCAGCAAGAGCCAACAGCACTACGGTCGAGAACTGGACGACGTAGTAGCCGACGCCATTTCCGAGAGCGGCGGATGTGAGCTGGGACAGGACTGTCGTTCCGGACACCGGAGCCAAGGCAAATTTTTCGATCAGCACTGCGAGTCCGATCAGCATGGTGCCCAACAGGACTCCTAATGCGACCTCGGCGCGCTGGGCTGTGCGCACTCGCGGCTTCTTGAAGCTCGGTACGGCATTGGCAATGGCCTCGACGCCGGTCAATGCGGCGCAACCACTCGAAAACGCTTTGAGGAGTAGAAGAACCCCGATCGTGTGCGCATTATCGACGAGGAACGGCGCCGACACAGTGGCTGCCGGTTCATCTCGAAACAGTCCCGCGATGATCACGGTGAAGATGCTGACCACAAAGATGGCGGTGGGCAGCATGAAGGCTCGCGCCGAATCGGCGATACCGCGCAGATTCAACGCCGTGATGCCGCCGAGAATCACCAGTGCGATCCACACCGTATACGGCAACAGAACCGGGAAAGCCGACGTCAGTGCCGCCACTCCGGCAGCGATCGACACCGCGACATTGAGTGTGTAATCGATGATCAACGACGCGGCAGCGGTCAGACTGGCCCGCTTGCTCAGGTGTTTCCGGGCGACGGCGTAGGCGCCACCGCCTTCCGGAAAAGCAGCAATGACCTGGCGATACGACGCCACCAAGACCGCGAGCAGTACCGCGATGGCAATAGTTACCGGAAGGGTGAACCCGAGTCCGGCCCCGCCGGCCAGCGCCAGCACCAACACGATGGCCTCGGGACCGTACGATACCGAGGCCATCGCGTCGAGCGAAAGCCCTGCCAAACCTGTAGCCACCGAGAGCTTTTGACGCTCGCGGAGACTTCGCTTCGCTGCGCGCGGGGCCCGTTGGCGAAGCGCGTTGGCCTGGCCGATCATCACTGCATGTCTCACCGAACAAGTATCCGGACCGATCCGGAGCATCAGGTGCCTTGTTGACGAGATTTTGACGGCGCCAAACCTTAAGTTGACGCCGCCAGTACACCTGGCTCGCTACAGGTCTCGCGCCAACGCTCGGCCTGCTGCTCGGCCGGAGAAGATGCAGCCGCCGAGGAATGTTCCTTCCAGGGCGCTGTACCCGTGTACTCCGCCGCCGCCGAATCCGGCGACCTCACCGGCCGCATACAGTCCGTCGAATACGCTGCCGTCAGCCTTGATGACCTGCGAGTCGAGATTGGTCTCCAGGCCGCCGAGGGTCTTGCGAGTGAGTAGATGTAGACGGACTGCGATCAGTGGACCGCTTTTGGCGTCGAGGATCTTGTGCGGTGCGACGACGCGCACGATCTTGTCGGCCAGCAGATTGCGGGCACCATGGATCGCGGTGATTTGGAAGTCTTTGCTGTACTTGTTATCGACCTCACGATCGCGGGCGATCATTTCACGTTCGATGTCCTCGAAGTCGAGGAGCGGCTCGTCGGTGAGTGCGTTCATACCGTCCACAAGATCGCGAAGGTTGTTGCGAACCACGAAGTCTGCGCCCTTCTGCTTGAATGCTTCGACTGGGCCGGGTGCACCCTTCTTGATGCGTTCGAGCAGGAGTTTGAAATCGCGATTGGTGAAGTCGGGGTTCTGTTCCGAACCGGACAGTGCAAATTCCTTCTCGATGATCTTCTGATCGAGGATGAACCACGTGTACTCGTGACCACTGTCGAGGATGTACTTGAAGGTCCCCATCGTGTCGAAACCGGGGAAGTTGGGTACCGGCAAGCGTTTTCCGGTGGCGTCGAACCACATTGACGACGGGCCGGGGATGATGCGGATGCCGTGGTTGGGCCAGATGGGATTCCAGTTCTGGATTCCTTCTGTGTAGTGCCACATGCGGTCGCGGTTGACGATGTTGCCGCCGGCGGATTCGGTGATCTCGAGCATGCGTCCGTCGACGTGTGCCGGCACGCCGGTCAGCATGTGCTCCGGTGCCTTACCCAGTCGCTCCGGCCAGTTCTTCTTCACCAGTTCGTAATTGCCGCCGATGCCGCCGGAGGTGACCACAACGGCCTGCGCGGAGAATTCGAATTCCCCGATTGGTGTGCGGGAGCTTTCGACTCCCCGAATAGTGTTGGAGGGCTCGAGGACAGTGCCGCGAACTCCGGTGACTGCACCGTCGGTGAGTACGAGTTGATCGACCTGGTGGCGGTGCTTGAACGTGACCAGTCCGCGTTTCTGCGCCGCGATCACCTTGTTGAGAAATACGTCGACGACACCGGGGCCGGTTCCCCAGGTGAGGTGGAATCGGGGAACTGAGTTACCGTGACCGAGAGCCATGCCGCGGCCGCGTTCAGCCCAGCCGACGTTCGGCATCAAGCGAAGTCCCAAGTCGTGCAGGTACTCTCGCTTTTCGCCCGCCGCGAACTCGACGTACGCCTTGGCCCATTGCCGAGGCCAGTGGTCTTCGCGGTCGCGGTCGAATGCGGCCGTGCCCATCCAGTCCTGCATGGCCAGATCCAGCGAATCCTTGATGCCGAGTCGGCGTTGTTCGGGGCTGTTGACGAGGAAAAGTCCGCCCAGTGACCAGAAAGCCTGAGCGCCGAGGTTGGCCGCGTTTTCTTGTTCTACGACAAGCACTTTGCGTCCCGCGCGCGTCAGTTCGTAGGTGGCGACCAGGCCCGCAAGCCCGGCTCCGACAACGATGACGTCAGCATGTTCGCTCACAGCAACTCCTCTTCTGGCTGGTTGGATTCCATTGATACGCTGTAGGACAGCAGGATTCGAGTGAAAATATCGCGGCGCAGCGCAAATGCTGCACCGGTGTCCGTGTCGACGAGGCACTGCACGCTGGTGCCGTCATGGATTGCTACCAGGGCCCGTCCGAGTGCCGTGGGATCACCGACTACTTTTCGTCCGATATCGCTCAGTGCTGATTCGACGATTGGCAGCAAGGTTTGCAGGATCGCGTCTTCGCGGTCGGCTAACGCGGTTCGGAGCGCGTCGTTGCGAAGTGCGTGAGCCGTGAATTCTGCGTTGATCCGATACCACTGTGGGTCGACGGGGACTACCGCGACGATCCGCGCGACGGCGGAAGTTATGTCGAGTGGGCTGGCAGTGATTGCCGCGCTCGCCTTTTTCAGATCTGCCAGCATTGCTGCGGATCGCTGCTCCCACATGGCAAAGAACAGTTCGTCCAGGGAACCGAAGTTGGAGTAGAAGGCCCCTCGTGAGTACCCGCCTCGCTCGCAGATCTGCTCGACGGTCGCGCGTCCGAACCCTTCGTCGGCAAAGACCTCGGCCGCTGCGTCGAGGAGCCGCTGGCGCGTCTGACCTCTACGTTTGGTGACGCGTTTTGGCGGTAAGGCAGCCACATCGCTCATCGGTACCTCCGGTTCGGTGGGTTTCACAAACGATACACAGATGTATCCGATGCAGCGGCGTATTCGAAAATATTCTCTTGACAGGGATTTCTAACGATTTCTTGTGAATAGACAAGATTCATGAATATTTACCGGTTCACGGATGCGTGATCTAAGAATCTCCGTGATTTCAACCCTGACCGGGCGTGTGTCCGGGCACTGTAATGGAAACCTCTGCTTACTGGCGTCGAAAAA